>DATBGJ010000327.1:0-5238 GCA_036558045.1 Thermoanaerobaculia bacterium | reverse complement strand
TGGACCGATCCGCGTTGGCAGTCGACGTTGAGCAAGCTCTCTCCCAATCAACAATTCGTTCTGAAAAACAGCTTGAGGGACCTCTTGCACGCCCTCATGAGGTGTCGCGATCCGAGGCGAGACAAGGAGCTTCGAAGATGGTCCCCGACAAGCTGGTCTGTGCCTCATCAACAAGCAACAGAGGGGGAATGGACCGAGTATCGGCTTGGTGATGCAGAGAATAGAGGGCGGGCCATCATCTGCTTCGATCGCTCAACGGATACCATCTACCTTGTCGCAAGAACCGCTATCCACGACCATGCATCGCTGCGCGAGCTGATAGCCAGGTTCCGCTCCTAGCCCACCCCGTCCCTACAACGCGAAATCCAACGTATACACGAACCGTCCCCGCTGCACCGACAGCAGCACGCCGCCGCGGTCGAGGCCGCGCAGGATCTCGCGGCCCAGGGCCTCGGCCGAGTCGGTGCGCTGGCCGTTGGCGCCGAGGATGACGTCGCCCGCGCGCAGCCCGCGCTCGGCGGCCGGCGAGCCGTCCGTCACCCGGCGGATCTCGAGGCCGCCGCGCACCGCCTCGACGCGCACGCCCACCGTCCGCTCCAGCACTTGCAATCCGAGCCCCTCCGGCGGCCGCACCGGCCGCAGGCTCAGCTTCAGCGTCTGCTCGCCGCGGCGCACCTCCAGATCGAGCGGGCTTTCCGGCGCCGCCGTGTAGAGGGCGGTCGTCACGTCCTCGCGGCTGGCCGCCGGATGGCCGCCCGCCGCCACGATCACGTCCTTCTCGCGCAGCCCGGCGCTCGCGGCCGGCGAGTCCGGATAGACCTTGAACACCAGGGCGCCGCGCCGCACGTCGAGGCCGTAGCGCCGCGCCAGCTCCGGATCCACGCTCAGCAGTTGCGCGCCCGTCCACAGCGGCTGCAGCTCGCCGAAGCGCAGCAGGTCGTCGACGACGCGGCGGGCGCGGTCGGCCGGGATGGCGAAGCCGATGCCGGTGGCGCCCTGGATGATCGCCGTGTTGATGCCGATCACGTCGCCCCCGGCGTTGACCAGCGGCCCGCCCGAGTTGCCCGGATTGATCGAGGCGTCGGTCTGCAGGAAGTCGGTGAACAGCCGCTCGCCGCGCTCCGAAGGCACGGTGCGGCCCTGCGCCGAGAGCACCCCCGTGGTCACCGTGTTCGAGAGGCCGAAGGGATTGCCGATGGCGATCACCGTCTCGCCGATCATCAGGTCGGAGCTGTGCCCCAGCGGCAGCGCCGGCAGGTTGCTGGCCTTGACCTTGAGCACGGCGAGGTCGGCGTCGCGGTCCGAGCCCAGCACGTCGGCGTCGAGCTCGCGGCCGTCGAGCAGGGTGACGGTGATGCGCGAGGCCCCCTCGATGACGTGGGCGTTGGTGACCACGATGCCGTTGCGGTCGAGGATGAAGCCGGAGCCGAGCGACTGCGCCGGCCGCTCGGCGCCGAAGCCGAAGATGCCGAAGAAGGGATCGGCCTCGCGCACGGTGGACTCGGCCGAGATGTTGACCACCGCCGGCGAGACCTTCTCGACCACCGCCACCAGCGGCGTGCGCCGGGCCGCCTGAGGGGTCTGGGAAACGGCGAGGCAGGGGAGGAAGAGGACCGTCGAAAGGCAGCAAAGCGTGATCCGTCGCATCATGGCGCCTAGGGTAATATGGGAATCCCCGCCGGGGGAATCGCGGTTGCTTCTCCTGGGTCCACCCCGCGGTTCACCGCCCGCGGCGGGGCCACACTCCGAAGAACGCCCTGGCAGGCGCAGGGTTCCGAACCGAAAGGAGGTTCCTGATCGTGACTGTCCGCGTCAGCCTATTCCTCTGCGGCCTGCTGGCCGTGGCGGCGCTCGCCGGCGCCGCCGGGCCGGCGACGTCCGCAGACGTCTTCCCCTTCCCGGTCTCCAAGGCCACGCTCGACAACGGCATGCGGGTGCTGGCCGTCCCCTATGACAGCCCGGGGACCGTGGCCTTCTACGTCGTGGTGCGCACCGGCTCCCGCGACGAGGTCGAGCCGGGCCACAGCGGCTTCGCCCACTTCTTCGAGCACATGATGTTCCGCGGCACGGAGAAGTACAGCGCCGAGGCCTACAACGAGGTCCTCAAGCGCATGGGCGCCGACTCCAACGCCAACACCGACGACGACCGCACGGCCTACCACATCGTGGGACCGTCCAGCGCGCTCGAGACGATGATGGACATCGAGTCCGACCGCTTCAAGAACCTCAAGTACAGCGAGGACGCCTTCCGCACCGAGGCCCTCGCCGTGCTCGGCGAATACAACAAGGGCGCCTCCAACCCCGTGCAGCCGATGTTCGAGAAGCTGCGCGACCTCGCCTTCGAGAAGCACACCTACAAACACACGACGATCGGCTTCGTCCAGGACATCAAGGCGATGCCGAACTATTACGACTACAGCCTGAAGTTCTTCCAGCGCTTCTACCGGCCCGAGAACGCCACCCTGCTGGTGGTGGGCGACGTGCAGCCGCAGACGGTCTTCGCGCTCGCCAAAAAGTACTTCGGCGACTGGCAGAAGGGCTATCAGGCGCCGGACGTGCCGGTGGAGCCGCCGCAGAAGGAGCAGAAGAAGGCGCACCTCGACTGGCCCAACCCGACGAGCCCCTACCTGATGCTCGGCTACCACATGCCGGCCGCCGCCACCGCCTCCACCGAATCGGCGGCGCTCGACCTCATCGCGCAGCTCCTCTACAGCGAATCGGCCCCGCTCTACCAGGAGCTGGTGGTGAAAAACCAGTGGGTGGATTTCATCCAGGGCGGCCCGAGCCTCAACCGCGATCCCTCGCTGTTCATCGTGCTTACGCGCGCGAAGTCGGACGATCTCGTCCCCAAGGTCAAGGAGACGATCGACCGCTACGTGCAGCAGCTCCAATCGACGCCGGTGGACGCCAAGCGGCTGGAGCGCATCAAGGAACACCTGCGCTACAGCTTCGCCCTCGGCCTCGACACGCCGGGCGACGTCGCCGCGCAGGCGGCGGAGACGATCTCCGCGACGGGCGGCATCGACGCCATCAACCAGCGCTTCGCGCAGTATCAGAAGGTGACGCCGGCGGACATCCAGAAAGCCGCCCGCGACGTCTTCCGCAGCCAGAATGAAACCATCGTGACCCTGTCGCACAAGGCGGACGCCGCGAAGGGGACCGCGGGAGGTGCGAAATGATCGACCGCAAGCGAATCGCCGGCGCCCTCGCCTTCGCCCTCCTGGGCCTGGCGGCCGCGGCCGGCGCGCAGACCCCGGGCCAGGCCGCCAATTCCGCCATGGAAGTCGTGTCCCTGCCCAACGCCGGCTCGCCGCTGGTCGCCGTGCGCCTGCAGTTCGACGCCGGCTCCATCGACGATCCGGCCGGCAAGGAAGGCCTCGCCGCGCTGACCGCACAGATGATCGGCCAGGCGGGCACCCAGAAGCGCTCCTACACCGACCTGGTGGAGGCCCTCTACCCGATGGCGGCCGCGATCGACGCCAACACCGACCGCGAAGTGACGGTGATCGGCGGCACGGTGCACCGCGACAAGCTGGCGGACTACACCGCCCTGCTGGAGGAAGCGCTGCTCACCCCCGCCTTCTCCCAGGAGGACTTCGACCGCAACAAAGAGCAGACGATCGCCTACCTCACCAGCACCCTGCGCAGCAACGACGAGATGATGGGCCTGGAGATGATCCAGCAGGCCCTCTTCAAGGGGCACCCTTATGGCCACTCTCCCGCCGGCACGGTCGAGGGGCTCAAGAGCATCACGCTCGACGACGTGAAGCGGTTCTACAAGGAGCATTACACGCAGGGGAACCTGATGCTCGGCGTGGCCGGCGGCTACCCCGGCGACTACCTCGCCCGCCTGCAGAAGGACCTCGCCGTGCTGCCCGCGGGACAGAAGGGACGGACGCCGCTGCCGCCGGCCCCGAAGGTCGAGGGGCGCAACTTCACGCTGATCGACAAGCAGACCGGCTCCGTGGGCATCCACTTCGGCTACCCGCTGCCGATCACCCGCGCCGACGCGGACTACTACCCGCTGATGGTGGCCAACAGCTTCCTCGGCGAGCACCGCACCTTCCACGGCCGGCTGATGAACGAGCTGCGCGGCAGCCGCGGCCTCAACTACGGCGACTACTCCTACATCGAGTACTGGGACCGGCCGCCCTTCACCTCGACGCCGAACCCGGAGGTGCCGCGGCGCGAGCAGTACTTCTCGGTATGGATCCGCCCGGTGGTGCCGGATGACGCCCAGTTCGCCCTGCGCGCCGGCCTCTACCAGGTGCAGCGCCTGCGCGACCAGGGGATGACGCAGGAGGAGTTTGCGGCCACCCGCGACTTCCTCATCAGCTACTCGAAGCTGTGGGCGCAGAGCCTGGGAGACCGGCTGGGCTTCCACATGGACAGCCGCTACTACGGCATGCCGTACTACATCGACGAGATCGAGGCGCGGCTCAAGAAGCTCACCGCCGCGGACGTCAACGCGGCGATCAAGAAGTACCTCTCGACCGACAACTACGACGCCGTGCTCGTCACCGCCAACGCCCAGCAGCTCAAGGAGAAGCTGCAGAAGGACGAGCCGAGCCCGAAGACCTACAACAGCGCCGTGGCCCCCGACGTCACCGAGGCTGACAAGACGATCGTGGCGCTGAAAGTGCAGCCGACGCGGATCGACGTCGTGCCGGTGGCGGAGGTGTTTCAGAAGTAATTTCGTAGAGACGTTCCAGTCCCGCTACGACACCCTTGGGCGGCCACGGGGACGGCGGAACGTCTCTTCGCGAAGACACCGGTCTCGCCTCCTCCGTGGGGGACGGCGAAACGTCTCTGTGCTGAAGGCACCGATATGATCTCCTCCGAAGGGAGACGTTTCGCCGTCCCCGTGGCCTGCGATGGATGTCGTGGACGGGCTGGAACGTCTCTACGGACTAGCAACATTTTCCCCGGAATACCGTATCCTGAGCGCAGGATTTCATCCGTCTCGAAGGAGCTTTCCATGTCTCGACGCTTCCTCATCGCGTTCAGCCTCCTGATCCTCATCGTCTCTCCCGCCGTCGGGGCGCAGGCCGCCGCCGCGCCCGAGCAGGTGGCGAACGACTCGCCGCGGGCGACCCCTGCCGGCGCGACCTTCACGGTGCCGGCGGGGTGGATGATGACGACGGCGGAGTCGATGGTCGTCCTCGCCCCGCCCGAACCCGACCTGCACATCGCCATCGTGGACGTGAAGGCGAAGGACGCCGAGGCCGCCGTCGCCGC
>DATBGJ010000326.1:0-2219 GCA_036558045.1 Thermoanaerobaculia bacterium | reverse complement strand
TTCCAGCATAGACGGCTCCTCGAGGTTCACCCCCTCTGGAATTATAGCCCTCGGGACGGTCCTCCGGACCACTCCGAGGAAATATGCATCGATGACCCGCCGGAGATCCGAATCTCCTGGTGGCAGCCGGTCCCTGAGCCGACGGTAAAGGTCCGGCAGAGCTTCCCCCGTCTCATTCGTCTCGACCTGGAAGAAGGCGGCGGTCGGATTGTCCTCCAGCTCTGGACGATCCAGATCGAGGCGGCGCTGGTCGAGGAGGAGGTAGGTCAGCCGGGGCAGATACCGCCTGAGGTCCTTGGGGATCGGCGCGAAGTGCGTTTCCAGGCGGAGCGGTGCGCGCCAGCGGTCTCTACCGTTGTGAAGGACCAGCGGGAGCACGGCGGGGAAGCGGTCTCCCGGTTTCAAGGACTCCTTGCGGATGATCTCCTCGAGCAGCAAGCCGACGTAGGTCAGCAGCCGCACGGCCATGAAGGGGTCAGAGGCGGATTGGAACTCCAGTAGCAGGTAGACATAGATCCAGCCGTCTTCATCGCCGCGGAGCCGCAGGCGCCAGATGAGATCGCTGTGTCGCTCGCGCAGGTCGGCGGAGACGAAGCTGTTGCCGACCCGTTCGAGGGTGGAGAAGTCGAGGCGTTTGATCCAGTCACCATGGACAAATCCTCGCAGCAGCCCCTTGACCATGGTGCGCTGGGAGAAGATCGCCTTGTAGCTGGGATCATGCCTCGGCGGTGCCTTCCGGCCGGCGGGATAGGGCTTCGTCACGCCCTATATAAACGGAAAATCGCCGTTTATCTGACAACTTTCTTGCAAAGGTCTGCTGGATATGGGTTTGCGCCCGTCGTCCAGAGCTACTTCCCCGCCGCAGGCAGCGGCTTGACGCAGAGGGCCTGGTCCGCGGTGGCCGGTGTTGCACAGGGCGCGAGGAACGGCGACCAGTCCGCGGGGTTGAGCGCGACCAGCGCGCCTTGCCAGGTGCCGTGGCTGTCCCGCGTCAGCTCCAGATAGCCGAATTGAGCCACCGAGAACCCGGCAGCCGGCGCGCCGTCCACCGTCTGGGCGAAAGCGCCGGTCGGCGGCCCGGTATCTTCGACCACGCCGCTGTTGCCCACCACCAGCGTCGGCGGGCGGCGGGACGGAGCGGCGAAGGAGAGGACTTCGAAGCGGTGCATGTGGCCGACGACGATCTGGTCGAGAAGGGGAAGGAGGGCTGCGCCGGCCTCGCCGCGCAGAGCGCATTGCAGCGTCTGGTTGAGCTCCCCGTAGGGAACCGCGGGGCCGCTCTGCGGCTGGCCGTCACAGCCGTAGAGAGTCTCCGCCGCGTCCGCGACTCCCCAGATCGGCCGGTGGCTCATCAGCCAGGCGGTTTTCCTTTCATCGGGGCCGCGGAGCCGCTTCGCCGCCGCGAGGAGCTGGCGCTCGTAGACCTCGGTCAAGCCGGGCAACTGGTCGCAGGCGTTGGCGGAATCGATCACCACCAGATCGAGGCCGCCGAGACGGAGCACCTGGGGTTCGACGAGCTGGAGATGAGGCAGCGCCGGCCCCTCGCCGTCCTGCGACGGACAGGCGAGCTGCCGGCCACCGCCCTCGGGCAGCTCCGAGCTGGCGTCGAGAAAGTAGAACCAGCCCGGACCCGCGTGGCTGCACAGCTCGTGGTTGCCGCGCGCGAAGATCCAGGGAGCCGCGGTCAGCAGGTCGCCGGCCGGCTGGAAGAAGTCCAGCCACCAGGCCTCCCAGGTATCGGCGTTCGGATTGCCCGTGCTGTTCTGGCTGAGGTAGGGACCCGGGAGCCCGCACTTCTCCGAAGGCTCCGCGCCGTCGCCGGCATCGTAGTACCAGCGCTGGACCTGCTGGCCGTCGACCGCGGCCGTGAAGCCGCTCGGTGTGCCGCGGTAGTTGTAATCGCCCACGTGGAGGACGAGGTCCGGCCGGTTGGCGGCGGCGGTCCGCGCCAGGGCCGGGAACGGCCACTGCGGATCGTCCAGCCCGCAGCCTTGCTGGTCCTTCGGCTTGCAGCCCGAATCGCCGAAGACCGCGATGCGCGAGGGCGTTTCGGTCACCGCGGGGAGCCGCGGGCCTCCCTCGACCACGAGGGAGCGCCCGAAGGGATAGCGAGATTCGCAGACCTTGACCGGGAATCCATGCGGATTGCGGCGTGGGGTCGTCGTGATCCGGTCCGTCCCCGTGCCGATCAGCGCCGGGCATTCCCGGCCGGGATCGAC
>DATBGJ010000325.1:0-4595 GCA_036558045.1 Thermoanaerobaculia bacterium | reverse complement strand
GCGTCGGACGCGGCCCCCGCGGGGACGAACGAGCGCGCCGAGCGGAAGCCGATCTCGAAAGGTCCGCAGACCTTCCGCGGCAGCTCGATCCGCCGGCTGGCGCCGCGCGGGATCTTCACCGCCGCCGCCGGAGCGCCGTTCACCGACACCGTCACCGAGTTCGAGGGGAGCGGAGCCGAGGCGTCGAGCCCGAGGGTGACGGCGATGGCGCGCGTGCCCCGCGGGAAGAGCAGGATGGCGGCGTCGGCGTCCATCCACCGCCACCTCGCGTCCCGGATGGTGGGCTCCCATCGGTAGACGCCGCGCACCACCTGGAAGCGGTAGTTCGGGGGAACGGGACTCAGCGAGACGACCCGGTAATGGTTGCGGGTGAGCCGGCGGTAGGCGTCGCTGCTCGGCCAGCGGAAGCTCATCGCTCCTTTCCACCGGCTCTCGCCTTCGGCCAGCAGGTAGACGGGGGCCTTCGGCCGCTTGGCCGCGCGGCGCAGGCCGTCGTCGACGAGCGAGAGGTCGAACTTGCTCAGCAGGTAGGAGGCGTGGGGAGCCATCTCGTCGTCGACGAGGATCATCGACTTCGCCGGTAAGTTGCGCTTGACCCAGTTCGTCGCCCGCACCGGCGGCGAGAGAGACGTCGAGCGCACCTCGAGCACCGGCAGGGCACAGAGCGCCGAGACGGCGAGGATCACCGCCACCGGGATCCAGGCCGCCGCCGGCCGCCGGATCAAACGCGCCAGCGCCTCGCAGCCCACGGCGGCCGCGAAGGCCACGCCGAGCACCCAGGGCAGGGCGTAGCGCGCGGCGTCCGCGGGGTCCATCACCGCAAGGCAGACGGCGAGCTGGATCGCGCTGAGCAAGCCGAGGGGCAAGGCCGCCCACCGCCTCAACCAGCCGAGCCGCGCGATGCCGAAGAAGGCCAGCAGGAGCACCGGTCCGGCGAGCTTGCGGCGCCCCCAGGGATGGGAGATGAAGCGTTTGGCCACCCGGGAGGGCGAGCAGCCTTTGCGGGACGTCCGGGCGTCGTGCGAGCCTACGTAGCGGATCTGTTTGATCTCGTGCTCGACGAGGCCGCGCGGCCCGCCGGCGGCGACGAGCAGCGGAATGAACCAGAGCAGGGAGACGACCGTGAAGGCGGCGAGCGCCTCGCCCCGCCGCCGCCAGCTCGGCGCCTGCCAGAGGGCCACGGCCAGCATGGGCAGCACGGCCAGCGCGAGCTGCGGCCGGCAGCCGATGGCCGCCGAAGCGGCGGCTCCGAGGCCGATCGCCGAGAGCGCCGAGCCTTCCTGCGACAGCACCGCCGCCGCCCACAGCGCGAGCGAGACGAACATCAGCGCCGGCGGGTCCGACATCGGCAGCGGCGCCTGCACGAGCATCGCCGGCGAGAGATGGAAGAGCAGCGCTCCGGCCACCGCCACGCGCTCGGAGCCCTCGCCGGCGATGCGCCGGAACGCCGCCACCAGCGCTAAGTAGCCGACGAGCGAGGAGACGAAGCTCAAGGCTACGAGGCTGACGAAGGGATCGTGGAAGACGAGGTTGAACGCTTTCCCCAGTCCGACGAGGAGCGGGTAGCCCGGCGGATGCGGCCGGTGCGACAGCGGATCGAACTTCTCGATGGCGCGCGCGAAGAGCACCTCGTCCATCTCCCACAGGCTGCGCGGCAGGGTGAACGCCCGCACCAGGACCACGGCCACGAAGCCGGCGAGGGCGGCCGGCGAGACGCGGCGCCACGGCGCGATTGACACTGTCCCGCCGGGAGGATATGGAGTCCGGGTGTCTTCCATCGGCTATTTCCAGGCCCTATTCCTGGTGCGCCGCATGTACCGGAAAGCGCCTATGGTCACCCGGGTTCACGCGCTCGGGCGCTTTCTCTCGTGTCCGTTCCTGCGGGTGCTCGACTTCCTCCCACCGGCGGCACGCGTGCTGGATCTCGGAGCTGGGCACGGTATCTTCGCACATCTCGCCTTGAAAGTGGGAGCCCGCGTCGTCGTCGCCGTCGAGCCGGATTTGCGCAAGATCTTCCTGACCTTCCCCGATCCCCGGATGAGCGTGGTGGGCGGCACGGACGCGGCGGTCGCCGGCACCTTCGACGCCGTGACCGTGATCGACGTGCTCTATCGCCTGCCTGCTTCGCAATGGGACGAGCTGTTCCGTGCGATCCGCGAGCGGCTGGCGCCGGGCGGCGTCTTCCTGCTCAAGGAGATGGACCCCGAGCACCGGGTGAAGGCGCGCTGGAATCGCCTTCAGGAATGGCTGGTCGACCGCGTCGGCCTGACCCTCGGCGAGGCCCACAGCTTCGAGACGCGGGAGCAGATCCGCGAGCGCCTCCTGCGGGCCGGCTTCGCGCGTTGCGAGGCCGTCGCGATCGGCGCGGGGTATCCCCACGCGCACGTCCTGTACGTCGCGAGCCGGGCGCCGGACCCAAATCCGGCGTAGACTGGAGGCACAATCTTCGTCCTTTTTTCCAAGGGAGGTTTCATGACGACCTTCAGAAGCCGGACCCTGCTCCGGACCCTGGCCGTGCTCTCGATGGCCGTGGCGATGACCCTGATCTTCGGCGCTGCTCTGGCGGGAGGCCTCGAAAAACGGTCCAATCCGAGCGCGGCCGAGGCGGAGAGCTACTGGACGCCGGAGCGCTTCCGCGAGGCCCGGCCGCTGCCGCGGGCCGGGAGGAGCCTCGCCGTCTCAGACCTCGAGCTGCAGGGGAGCGCAGACGCCCTGCCCACCGCCGCCGCGGAAGGCAGGGGCCCGGTGGCCGGAATCCGGCCCGACCTGCAGAACCGGCTCTTCGAGCCGTTGGCGAACGGCGGCGCCGCTCTGGCGGAAAAGGCCCTCACGCCCAGCACCGGGCCGGCCAGCGGCTCCACGGGCGCCTTTTTCACCAGCGCCCGCCTGGTGCCGGCCGCCGCGGATCAGTCCTATCCCTACACCACGGTCGGCAAGCTCTTCTTCACCATCCCCGGTCAGGGCGACTTCTACTGCTCGGCCGCGGCGTTGCGAGCCCGCGTCGTCGTGACCGCGGGGCAGTGCGTCCACAGCGGCAAGGCGAACCCGGGCTTTTTCACCAACTTCCGGTTCGTTCCGGCATACCGCAGCGGCGCGGCGCCGTTCGGCACCTGGACCTGGGCCTACGCGGCCACCACCACCACGTGGAGCCAGGGCGGCGGCACCGTGCCGAACGCCGCGGACTACGGCATGATCGAGGTGAACGACCTGACGATCAACGGCGTCGTACGCCGGCTCGGCGACGTCGTCGGCTTCCTCGGCTACCAGACCCAGAAGCTGCGCCCGAACCACGCGCACATCCTGGGCTACACGAGCAGCTTCGACGGCGGCGAGAGGATGCACCAGGTGACGGCCCAGAGCTTCCGTGCCGCGTCGGCCAACAACGTCGAATACGGCTCCGACATGCGGAACGGCTCGTCCGGCGGACCGCTGATTCAGGACTTCGGCGACAACCCGGCGCTGGCGCGCCTCATCGGCGTCGTCTCCTACTTCAATGCGCCGGCCGTGAAGACTCAAGGGTCGTCCATCCCGGACACCCGCTTCACGAGCCTGCTCAACAACGTCTGCGCCCACCGGGCGGGGAATTGCTGATCGCCGGCGACGCGGTCACTGAAAAGCGCTCGGGTCCAGGAGGTACGCGGCGAATCTCTCGTTGAAGAGGGCGCCCGGGCGCTTCCGGCGCAGCAGGCTCACCGCCTCCTCGCCCGTCTTCCCGAGGTGCATGAGGATCAGGCCCGCCACCAGGGCCGAACGGTTGAACCCCATGCCGCAGTGGGAGAGCACCTTGTGGCCGCTCTTCACCAGCGAAGCGCCGAGCCGCGCCACGGCGTCGAGCTTCGGCAGGTCCGGCAGGTCCTCGTCGTAGATGGGAAAGTAGAGATAGAGGACGTGATTCGGCATGGTGGGGACTCCATGATCGAGGTCGCCTTCCAGGTCGATGACCACCGTGATGCCGTGCTCGTCCAGGTACTTCCAGTCCTCGATCTTGGGCGACAGGAAGAGGCAGCCGGCGTCGTCCAGGCAGACGATGTTCATCTCAGAGGCGCCACCAGTCGAACGTCCTCTTTTGCGGGTTCCAATAGATGTGGAACGCGTCGCAGCGGTCATCGCTCAGGTTGAGCCCCTGGCCCGTGTGAGGCTGGTCCTCTTCGGGTCCCTCGTTCTCCTCGAGTGATTCGAGGGCGAGCTTCGCGTGCTTCGCGCAGAGCGCGTCCTCGCCGCCGTCCCAGGGGAAGTCGAGGGTCCAGACACCGTCCTTGCCGGCGCTGACCGGGCCGTGGACGATGCCGACGACGAAGTGATCCTTGCCGCGACCGAGCGCGGCGAAGTCGGCGGTGCCGTCCTGGTCGAGATCGGCCTGGAGGAGGCTTTTGCGGTCCCAGTTCGTGCCCGGATCGCGTTGCCTCAAGAGGTCCAAGGCCGCGATCGGC
This sequence comes from Thermoanaerobaculia bacterium, assembly GCA_036558045.1. Lineage (GTDB taxonomy): Bacteria > Acidobacteriota > Thermoanaerobaculia > Multivoradales > UBA5704 > DATARR01. The sequence continues at coordinate 165 of DATBGJ010000325.1, read as the reverse complement.
GCGGCGGCGCCGGGAGGAGAAGGAGCGGGGCCTTCCGCACAGCCGAGGACGCCGCAGAGGACGAGGGCGAGGACGAGGAGCAGGGTGGATTTCATGGCGAGCTCCGGGACGGCCGGGATCATATCTGTTTGCGCGCGTACTCCTCGGGCAGCGGATTCCCCTCCC
>DATBGJ010000324.1:0-5436 GCA_036558045.1 Thermoanaerobaculia bacterium | reverse complement strand
GCCCGGCAGGCGGTCCTCGGGCTTCAGGTAGGAGCCGTAGATCACCATCATGGTGCCGCCCAGCGACAGGGTGAAGAACACCTGGCCGAAGGCGGCGGCGAGCACGCGCGGCGTGAAAGCGGCGAGGTCGAAATGGCCGATGAACCACATCACGCCTTCGTGGGCTCCGGGCAACGTCAGCGCGCGGACCATGAGCACCAGGAGGCTGAAGAAGAGGGCCGGGATGAGGACCTTGCTCGCCTTCTCGATGCCGGCTCTCAAACCCCGTACGAGCACGGCGGCGCAGGCGGCGATGAGGACCCCCGTGAAGCCGACCTGGAGGAGGAAGGAGCGGAGGACGAATCCCGTAGCCGGCGGCAGAATGGCCCCTTCCGCCCAAGGTAACCCGGCGAGGCGCGCCGCCTCCCCCACCGCGTAATAGAGCACCCACCCCAGCGCGTTGATGTAGTAGCCGGTGGCGGCGAACATGACGGCGAAGAGGAGCCATCCCACGGCGCGGCCGAAGGGAAAGCCGGCGCGCTCGAAGGCGCCCACCGGTCCGCGGCGGGTATGGCGGCCGAGCGCCCACTCCGCCGCCAGCGCCGGAATCCCCAGCAGCACCGACGCCAGGACGTAGACCAGCACGAACGCGGCGCCGCCGAACTTGCCGACCATGTAGGGAAAGCGCCAGACGTTCCCCAGGCCCACCGCCACCCCGAGCATGGTGAGGACGAGGCTGAGGCGGGAGGTGTAGGTCTCGCGCGGCGAGTCCGGTCGGTTGGGCTCCGGCATGAGTGGAGGGATTGTAGCCTGTCCTTCCTGGCCCTCTGTTCTGAAACAGCCCGCTCTACAAAAGGACGGCAAGGACAGCAGGGACAGCAAGGACAAGAAGGCGCTCCGAAACGGCACCTGTCCTTGCCGTCTTTGCTGTCCCTGCTGTCCTTTGGATCTCATGCGCGCACCCAGGTGCGATACAGTTGACCTCCACCATGGCACGCCCCTTCAGGAGCCTCACCGAGCGGGAGATCCTCGCCCTCGCCATCACCGCCGAGGAGGAGGACTCGCGGATCTACGACGACTTCGCCGCCGGCCTGCGCGACAAGTATCCGGCGACGGCCGAGGTCTTCACGCAGATGCGCGACGAGGAGATCGGCCACCGCCAACGGCTCACCGAGCTGTACATCGAGCGCTTCGGCAACCACATCCCGCTGATCCGCCGCGAGGACGTGAACGGCTTCGTGCGCCACAAGCCGCCGTGGATGATCTGGCCGCGGGGGCTCGACGCCGTGCGCGGCCAGGTGGCGGTGATGGAGCTCGAGGCCAAGCGCTTCTACCGTCGCGCCGCCGCGAAATCCACGGACACCGGCATCCGCAAATTGCTCGACGACCTCGCCGACGAGGAGAGCCGCCACGAGACGCGCGCCGAAGAGTTGATGGAGGAGAAGCTAACGCCCGAAGCGCGCGATGACGAGGAGCACACGCGCCGCCGCCTGTTCGTGCTCCAGGTCGTCCAGCCCGGGCTCGCGGGATTGATGGACGGCTCGGTCTCGACGCTCGCTCCGCTCTTCGCCGCCGCCTTCGCGACGCGCGACAGTTGGGACGCGTTCCTCGTCGGTCTCGCCGCCTCCATCGGCGCCGGCATCAGCATGGGCTTCGCCGAGGCGCTCTCCGACGACGGCGCGCTCACCGGGCGCGGCCATCCCTGGCTGCGCGGCCTGGTCTGCGGCGTGATGACCACGCTCGGCGGCATCGGCCACACCCTGCCCTACCTCATCCCGGATTTCCGCGTCGCCACCGGCGTCGCCGGCGCGGTGGTCGCGGCCGAGCTGGCGGCGATCTCCTACATCCGCCACCGCTACATGGACACGCCGTTGCTCTCGGCCGCCTTCCAAGTCGTCGTGGGCGGCGTGCTCGTGTTCCTGACCGGAATCCTCATCGGCAGCTCCTGACGGGAGGCGAATCCGTGAAGACCATCGCGCTGCGCTTCGTGAAGTGGGGCACGGGACTGCTGGCGCTCGGCCTGTTGACGGGCTACGGGCCGCTGGGCCACTACCTGCACGGCGGCGTCAAGATCGCCTGTCCCTGGGCTCCGGTCCACGGCCACGTCGCGCTCCTCGGCTGGATGGGAATGACCCTGTTCGGGCTGGTGTATCGCGCCCTGCCGGACTGGGGCGTCCCGCCGCCCAGCGCGTTGAAGCTCGCCAAGGGGCATTTCTGGCTGGCGGTGGTCGGGGTCCTGGGAGTGTGGGCGAACGGGATCTTCGGCTACCGTCTCATCGGCCGCATCTCGCCGGACTTCTATTACAAGCCCGACACGCCGAGGCTGAATCTGTGGCTGTCGATCGACGGCTGGTTCCTGACCCTCTTCGGCATCGGCTGTCTCCTCTTCATGCTGGTGGTGTTCGGCACGCGGTATGAGTTGAAGGACGGAGAGAGCGGATGAGGCTCCTTCGCAAGGCGCTTCTCATTTTCCTTTTGTTGATCGTCGTCCTGATCGCGGGCGGTCTGATCGCGCTCAAGCTGCGCTACGGCGGCCATACCGTTCGCTTCGCGAGCCATGCGACGGCGCCGCTCCTCCCCGCCTCGGCGCTTGAGGTGGCGGCGGTGCTGGAGGAAGCGCCGGGGAATCTCGCGGTGAGCGCCGACGGGCGCCTGTTCTTCAACTATCATCCGGAGGGACGCCCCGAAATCAAGTTGGCCGAGTGGACCGGCGGGCGGGCCGTGCCGTGGCCGAACGAGGAATTCCAGCACGAGCGCGGCCCGGGCGAGCCCTGGTTCGACCAGGTGTTCAGCGTCCGCATCGACCGGCAGAACCGGCTGTGGACGCTGGACACGGGATTCCACGGTCTGCGCCAGCCGCGGGTGCTCGCCTTCGATCTCGCCAGCGGCCGGCTCGTCCATCGCTGGGACATCCCGCGCGAGCTGGCGGGCCTCGGCTCCTACGTGCAGGACATGCAGATCGATCCGCAGGGCCACTGGGTCTACATCGCGGACCTCGGGGCACTGAACGGGCACGCGGCCATCCTCGCCTACGACAGCCGCACGGGCCGGGGCCGGCGATTGCTCGAGGACCATCCGAGCGTCCTCGGCAAGCCGTTCGTCATCGACGCCAAGGGCAAGCGCATGGATCTGCTGGGCGGCCTCTACAAGATGCACCCGCACATCGACCCCATCGCGCTCGACCGCCGTGGCGAGTGGCTGTACTACGGGCCGATGTCCGGCGGCCGGCTCTATCGCGTCCGCGCCAGCGACCTGAACGATCCATCGCTCGCGCCGGCGGCCCTGGCGGCACGCGTCGAGGACTACGGGCCCAAGAACCAGTGCGACGGCATCACCACCGACGTGCTGGGCAATATCTATCTGACCAGCATCGAGCAGGGCGCCATCGACGTGCTCACCCCGCAACGCAAGCTCTCCACCCTTCTCCGCAGCGGCCGCATCCGCTGGCCGGACGGCATGGGCTACGGGCCGGACAGTTACATCTACTTCACCGACAGCGACATCCCCGACGTCATGATGAAGCCGAAGAGCCACATCCGCGCCAGCGCCCCGTTCTACATCTTCCGTTTCAAGGCGCCGGCCGCCGGCATCGCGGGGCAATAGATCGGACTCCGCTCGCCGCTATGGCGTTGCAGCATGATCCGTGGTAGGATTGCCGGCGTTTCACCGGCAGCCTGGAGGGACTGGATCATGCGGCTTCGAGATCTCGCGACGGGTCTGATCCTCGTTCTGCTTGCGGCGGCGCCGGCGTCGGCGGGCTCGCCTCGCATGGTGGTGGATCTCAGCCCCGGCGTCGAGCCCTTCTCTCCGGGGTATTACACGCCCGTCTTCCATTCCTACACTCCGGTCAACGGCCGGGTGATCTTCCTGACCTTCCTCAGAGAACAGTTCGACGCTTTCCAATGCGGCCTCTGGGCGACCGACGGTACCGCCGGCGGCACCGAGAGGCTGGCCGAGCTGTGCGCCGGCCTGGTGAACGCCGACGACCGCCTGGCCTACATCCTGGGGACGACCGGAGCCGTGGCGTTCTTCACGGAGGGCTCGGGCCTGCTCTGGCGTACGGACGGCACGGCCGGGGGCACCTTCAGTCTCGGCGAGATCCGCGTTCCCGTTCCCACTTTTTCCGACTCCTGGATCCCGCCCACCGCGACGGTGGGAGGGACTTTCTACTTCGTCGGTTGCACCCCGGCCCTCGGTTGTGAGCCCTGGCGGAGCGACGGCACGCGCCGCGGCACGAGGCCCGTGCGCGACGTCGTCCGCGGCCGCGGCAGCTCGGACCCGACGCAGCTCGCCGCCGCACCCGGGGGCGGCGTGCTGTTCAGCGCCGCCAACGCGCTGTGGTCCTCGGACGGCACGGAGGCGGGCACGGCCGAGCTGTTCCCCCGGCGCGGCTACCTCGGCGATTTCCTGGTCAAGGGATCTGCGGTCTATCTGACGACCTTCCCGGGCGACGACGTCGTCGCCGGCGAGCTCTGGGTGATCGACCTGACGACGCGCAAGCGCCGGCTGCTCAGGACGTTCACCTCCTACACGCCGGTCGACTTCAACTTCGAGATGGTCGGAGACCGTCTCTTCTTCCTCTTCTATCGGACGGAGCTTTGGGAGACGGACGGCACCGTCGCCGGCACGCGCCAGCTTGGTCCACCCTTCGAATTCGATACTCCAGGCAGGATCTGGCCCGCAGGCAGGCGGGCCGTCATCCCGGCGGTGCGGGAAGGGGGCGCGCCATCGGCCTCGGACATGCTGGATCTTTGGGTCCTCGAGCCGGCGATGAAGCGCCCGCGCCAGCTCCAGGGATGCCCGGAGGGTTGCCCGCGAGTCGCGTACTGGACCTCCGGCATGCCGTTCGAGGACCGCGTCTTCTTCTCCGGCTGGGACGCCGCGCACGGCTTCGAGCTCTGGCAGACCGACGGCACCGCTCAGGGCACACGGCTGGTGAAGGACCTCTGTCCCGGGCCCTGCGACAGCGACCCGCACGGTTTCCGCACGGCTCTGGGCCATCTGCTGTTCGAGGACCAATATCTCGGCCTGTGGGTGACGGACGGCACTCCGGCCGGGACGGTCCGCATCGCCTCCACGTCCGGCGTGACGCCGCCGGTCGACCTCGCCGTCGAGGATGGCCGCCTCGTCTTCACCAGCGTCGATGCCGGCCGCGGCCCTCAGCCCATGGTGAGCGACCTTAGCCCCGAGGGCACGGAGACCATCCTGCCGTTCGGCAGCGTCCTCGCGACGAGCTCCAACGTCTTCGGCCTCACCCGGCTGGGCGCCGAGGTTCTCTTTTCGACCCATTCGGGCTACGTCGCCGACGGGGGCGCCGTCTGGGTGAGCGACGGCACGGAAACGGGGACCCGCGATCTGCCCGTGGGAAGGAACGACATCCTCGCGCTGGCGGTCCCCCTGGGAGACAGCGTCTACTTCACTTGGGACCAGAAGCTCTGGCGCACGGACGGCACGCCG
>DATBGJ010000323.1:0-3691 GCA_036558045.1 Thermoanaerobaculia bacterium | reverse complement strand
GCGAACGAGCCAGCCTTCCGGGCTCAGGTCAGGAGAGATCGGGTGCCGCGGAACCGTTGGGAGAGCGGCCCTTGCGGCGCGGCTGCCGGCGGCCGGTGAGGTCGTAGTCCTCCACCCCGATGCCGAGATCGGAGACCTTGTTGCGCAGCGTATTGCGATGGACGCCGAGCGAGCGGGCGGAGCGGCAGAAGTTCCCCCGGTTCGACTTGAGCGACGCCACGATGAATTGCCGTTCGAACTCCCGCCTCGCCTGTTCCAGCGTTACGCCCCGGCGTACCAGCTCGTCGACGATGAGAAACAGGCGCCCGTTGAGAGTCTGTTCGGCCAAGAGCTGTCCCTCGCGGAGAAAATCGTAAGCTGACAGCTTACCACAGGCGCAAGCGCCCGCACGTCAAGTTGCTTCCTATTTTGGATCGAGCCGGTCGCCGAGATGGATCGGATACCGCGACTCGATGATCCTGGCGACCGAGAAGTGCTTGTGCACCGAGAGCACGGCGAGCTCGCCGAGCACGATGGGCGGCATCCCGGGCCGGTTCTCGCGATAGATGGTGTACATGTCGCCGGGCGTCGCATCCGGCTCGCCGATGTCGATGTGGACGACGTGGTCGGCGCCGAGAGCGAAGATGTCGTCCTTGGCATAGACGATCGACGGCGCGTTCTGCAGCTTCTCCTCCGCGGCGGGGAAGTTGACCGGCCGCATGGCGGTGCTGCGCCCGAGCGGCACCGGCTCCGGCTCGAACGGCGTGAGGAACGATCCCACCAGGATCCCGTCGCAGGTGTAGATGATCTCGGCGATGGCGGTGGTCTCCTGCACCGACAGGATGCGCAGGCGGCCGAGGTAGCGGTAGTAGCGCCCCACCACCTCCTCGCGGAGCGGATGGATGATCGGCCGGCCGGGAGCGATGACCGTGTACAGGGTGCCGGCCGAGAGACCGGCGGAGCGGCCGCCGTTGACGTAGACGATGTCGCCCGTCGCGAGCTCGGTCTTGACGGTGCTGGGAGGTCCGTAACCGAGCGCGCGGTGCCGCCCCATCGTGGGCACGAAGAGGTGGTTGTGCAGATCGAGGCCGTCGAACTCCGAGCCGACGATCGAGTAGGGGAACTGCTCGTCGAGATCGCCGATGTAACCCTGGCAGTAGATGTCGGACTCGCCGCCCAGCGGCACCGGCTCGCCGGCGGCCTCTTCGGGGGTGAGAGCACCTTCGGGCGGCGCGACAGCCGGAGTCTCCCCCGGCGCTGCCTCCGAGCTCCCTTGAGTCAGCGTCTGGGCCGGCGCCACCTGGAGGCCCAGCACCAGCGGATCTCCGGGATAGATCCAGTGCGCGTCGAGGATGTACTGGTTCTTCTCCCAGATCTGCGGCCAGAGGTAAGGATTGCCGAGAATCTTGGCGGCGAGGTCCCACAGCGTGTCGCCCTTGACGATGATGTGGACCTGCTCACCCGGCGGCGGCGCGGGCGGGTCCCACGCCGTCCAATGATCGCCGACCAGATGGAGGTTCTGCGGCGGCCGGTCGGCGGCCGCAGCCATCGTGGAACCGACCAAGAGGACCGCGAGCACGAATCGGGTACGCCGCACTCTCATGAAGACCTCCTGCGCATCGGGAGCCGGGGAGGAAAGATAGTCGAGTCTCTATGCTTTAAAATAGACCGTTCGCCTTCAACTGTCAAGCTTTACCGGCGCGCGGCTCAGGTGGTGGTTGAGGGTTCGGGCGCAGAAGGGGCGGAGGCAACTCGGTGCGGCCTGCCCTTCGAAACCTCACCCCCTGCCCCCTCTCCACGGAGTGGAGAGGGGGAAAACGGCTACGGCAGCTTGGCGCGCCGCTCTTCGGCGGCGGCGGCGGCGGCGGTGCCGGGGAAGCGGCGCGCCACTTCGCGGTAGGTCACCCGCGCTCCTTCGACGTCGCCGAGGCCTTCCAGGCACTGGCCCGATTTGAGCATCGCGTCCGCCACCTTGTTGCCCTTCGGATAGCGCTCGACGGTCTCGCGGAAGGCCGCGAGCGCCCCCTTGAGGTCGTTGCGGGAGTAGCGGCACTCGCCGATCCAGTACTGGGCGTTGTCGGCCAGCTCGCTCGTGGGGTTCGCCTGCAGGAACCGCTGGAAGCTCGTCTCGGCATCCACGTAGTGGCCCTGGTAGAAGAGCGTGTAACCACGGTCGTAGAGCACCTGGTTGGCCGGCGAGAGCGTCTCGGGCGCCTCTTCCTCGTCCGGGCTCGCGGGCGCCGCGGCCGGCGGCGGGACTGTCACGGAAGGCTTGGCCGGCGCCTGAGGGGCGGGTGCAGGCGCCGGCGGAGCACGCCGGGGCGGCGGCTGCGGCTCGTTGTCCGGCAGCTCGATGTCCACCTCCTCGATCGGCTCGGCTACGGCGGCGGCCGGCTCGCGGCGCACCGGCGCGGGAGATGACGCCGGAGGTGTCGCCGCCGGCGTCCGCACCGGCTCGCGGCGGACCTCCGGCGCCGGCGTCGAAGCGGGCGGAGCGGGCCGCGACGGCGGCGGAGCGACCGACGCCAGAGTCCCCGAAGGCCGGGCCGAAGTCGCAGGAGAGGACGACACCGGGGGCCGCGCCGCCGGTCCGCCGTTGCGGGCCTCCAACTCGGCGATCTGCTGGCGGAGCTGGGCCAGCTCGACCTGATTCATCGCCGCCTCGCGCTGCAGCTCGAGGATGCGCGCCTTGAGCGTTTGGATCTCCTGCTGCTGGGTGTCGCTCGCGCGCAGGCCGGCGCTGGCGCATCCGGCGGCCAGAAGGCAGAAAGGGACGAGGAGGAAGGTGAAGCGTTTCATTTTCCGGCTCTCAGCTCCGTCGGGATGTCGCGAATGAACGGGCTCTGCGGGTACTCGGCGCGCAGGCGCTCGAAAGCCTTGCGGGCCTCCTCGGGCTTGTTGCTCTGCTCGTAGGCCATGCCGAGATGGAAGATGACCTTGTCCCTCTCCTTGTAGCGCGGATACGTCGCCAGCAGATACTCGAACCGCTCCGACGCCGCCACCGGCGCGCCGTAGCGCAGATAGAAACGGCCGATCAGGAACTCGTGCTCGGCGAGGTTCTCCTGCACGGCGTTCATCTGCTCCTGCGCCTGCGCCGCGTACTCGCTCGTCGGGTAGACGCGGATCAGCTCCTCGTAGGCCTCCAGCGCCTTGCGGGTGACGTTCTGATCGCGGTCCGGCTTCTCCATCCGCTTGGCCAGGCTGTTGGCGATCTGGAACTGCACGTAGGCCGACTGCTCGCTGGTGGGGAAGCGGTTGAGGAAGTCGCGGTACTTGGCCTCCGCCTGCACGAAGTTGGTGGAGCCGCCCTGGAGGTAGTAGGTGTCGGCGGCGAGCAGCAGCGCCTCGCGGCCGGTGGCCGAGTTGGGCTCCACTTCGAAGGCGTGGATGAAGTAGGGGCGGGCGCGCTCGTACTTCTCGCGCACCAGCAGGTCCTTGCCCTGCGTCATCGACTCCTCGGCCGAGAGGCGCAGGATGGGATCTTCGGGAGCGCCGCCGCTACGGCAGCCCGCGAGGGCGAGGCCGACAACGGCGAGCAGCGACAAGGTTCGTTTCATACCGTCTCCGGCCGAGCGCGCTCGCGCAGCTCGGACATCATCGCCAGCGGATCGCCGGCCGCAAAGATCGCGGAGCCTACCACGCAGACGTCCACGCCGGCGGCCACCACACGGGCCATGTTATCGCGGTCGATTCCACCGTCCATTTCAATCTC
>DATBGJ010000322.1:0-5911 GCA_036558045.1 Thermoanaerobaculia bacterium | reverse complement strand
CTCGGCGCCGCACACAGAGAAGCTGCGCGAAGAGGCGCTGTTCTGGATGGGCCAGAACCGCGGCGAGCGCGGCGCCCGCTTCCTCACCAAGGTGATGAATTCAGATCCCGACCCGGACATCCGCGAGAAGGCCATCTTCTCGCTGAGCCAGAGCGACGTGCCGGGAGCCGCCGACTCCATCATCCGCGTGTCGCGCGAGGACCGCAGCGGCGAGGTGCGCGGCGAGGCCCTCTTCTGGCTGGCGCAGATGAACGACGCGAAGTCGGCGGACGCCATCCTGCAGGCGATCGAGCGCGATCCGGACCTGGAGGTGAAGAAGAAAGGCGTCTTCGCGCTCACCCAGCTCCACAAGGGCAGCGGCGTGCCGCTGCTGATCCGCATCGGCCGCGAGGCGAAGCAGCGGGAGATCCGCAAGGAAGCGCTCTTCTGGCTCGCCCAGTCGGACGATCCCGCGGCGCTGCAGTACCTGGACAAGGTGTTGAACGATTGAGGACGAGGTGGGATGGGGGATCGGATACTCTTCCCCCATGACCGACCATCCCCTCGAGCTGAACGCCGACGAGATGCGTTCCCTCGCCGGAGCGGCGCTGGAGCGCATCGTCGCGCACATCGAATCGCTTCCCGAGCAGACCGTCTCCGATACCCGCGGCGGCTTCGAGCTGGCGCGCTCGCTCGCCGAGACGATGCCGGAATACGGCGCGCCGCTCTCCGAGCTGCTCGATCTCATCTTCGAGAAGGCCGTGCGGCCGACCTACAACACGGCGAGCCCCGGCTACCTCGCCTACATCCCCGGCGGCGGCCTTTTCCACGCCGCGGTGGCGGATCTCATCGCCGACTCGATCAACCGCTACACCTCCATCTTCACCACCGCTCCCGCCCTGGCGCAGCTCGAGGCCAACGTCGTCGCCTGGTTCTGCCGGATCACCGGTTACCCTCCCGAAGCCCGCGGCACGCTGACCAGCGGCGGCTCGCTCGCCAACTGGACCGCCCTGGTCACGGCACGGCGCGCGCGGCTTCCCGAGGACTTCCTGAAGGGCACGATCTACGCCTCCGACCAGGTTCATTACTCGGTGACCAAGGGCGCCATCCTCGCCGGCTTTCCGGAGGCGAACGTGCGCGAGGTGCCGACGGACGAGCGCTTCCGCCTGCGCCCGGACGTCCTCGAGACGATGATCGAGGAGGACCGCAGGCAAGGCTTCACTCCCTTCCTCATCGCCGCCAGCGCCGGCACCACGAACACCGGCGCCGTGGATCCGCTGTCCGAGCTCGCGGACCTCGCCGCGCGCCATGGCCTCTGGCTGCACGTGGATGCGGCCTACGGCGGCTTTTTCCTGATGACCGAGGAGGGCCGGCAAACGATGCGCGGCATCGAGCGCGCGGACTCGATCGTCCTCGATCCGCACAAGGGACTCTTCCTGCCTTACGGCACCGGCGCCGTGCTGGTGCGCGACGGCGAGGACCTGCGGCGCGCCCACAGCCTGACGGCGGACTACATGCCCGGCCTCCAGGAAGATCCGGACCGCGTCGACTTCTCGCAGTACTCGCCCGAGCTCTCGCGGCCGTTTCGCGGCCTGCGTGTCTGGCTGCCGTTCAAGATGCACGGCGCCGGAGTCTTCCGCGCCGAGCTGGAGGAGAAGCTGGCGCTCGCGCGGCTGGCGGCGGACCGCCTGCGCGTCATGGAGGGCATCGAGATGCTCGCCGAGCCGATGCTGTCCCTCCTCGCCTTCCGGCTCGCTCCGGCCGGCGTGCCCGCAGAGGAGCTGGACGATCTCAACCGCCGCTTCATCGACCGGGTGAACGCCCGGCAGCGGGTGTTCCTCACCGGCACGCGGCTGCGCGGCCGGTTCGCCCTGCGCATCTGCGTCCTCTCGTTCCGCACCCACCGCGACCGCATGGAGCAGGCGCTGGAGGACATCGAGGCGGCGCGGCGGGACGTGGTAGGGGGATGACGAGAGTGGCGGGGCCTCTGTAGGGGCGCAGCATGCTGCGCCCCTACGTCCTGGCGAATCCGCGTTGGTGATTAAACGGGCGGCTTCTGCTCGGCGGGCGGCTTCTGGCCCTCGGCCGGCTTGGGCTGCTCCGGCTGGCCGATCGACAGCAGCTCGACCTCGAAGATCAGCGGCGCGTTGGGACCGATGACGCCGCCGGCGCCCCGGTCGCCATAGCCGAGCGCGGCGGGGATGTAGAACTTGTACTTCGAGCCGACCTTCATGAGCTGCACGCCCTCCGTCCAGCCCGGGATGACCTGGTTGAGGACGAAGGTGGCCGGCTGGTTGCGGGCGTAGGAGCTGTCGAACACGGTGCCGTCCATCAGCGTGCCCTTGTAGTTCACCGTCACCGTGTCGGTGGGCTTGGGCATCGGGCCGGTGCCCTCCGTGAGGACCTCGTACTGCAGGCCGCTCGCGGTGGTCTTGACCTCCTTGCGCTCCTTGTTCTTGGCCAGGAAGGCCTCGCCCTCGGTCTTGTTCTTGGCGGCGACCGCGTTCCGCTTCTCCGTCTGCTGCTGCTGGATCTGCTGCTGGAAGGTCTGCATCGTCTCGTTCATCTCGGCCTCGGTGAGCATGGAGGGCGAGTTGCCGAGCGCGTCGCGCAACCCCTTGATGATGAGGTCCGCGTTGACCTTGACGTCGTTGGTGGTCAGCGAACGGCCGAGGTTGAAGCCGATGATGTAGCTGGCACGGTCCTGCAGGGACTCCGGTTTGCCGGCGGCCGGCGGCGCGGCCGGCTGGGCCTGGGCCGCGGGCTGCTGGGCGGCCGCGGGCTGCTGGGCGGGTTTGCCGGTCTGCTGGGCGCCGGCGGTCACCGCCGCCCCGAGGAGCAGCACGGCGGCGAGAGTCACGAGCTTTCTCATAGAGTTCTCCAACGTTGGTGATTCCTGCATGGGAGACCGGCACCCATAGCCGGGTCTCCGGCGAAAGGGCTATCTTACCCTACCCCGTGCCGAATGCCGAAGGGTGGCCTCTGATGACTCGATTACGCCTTTCCTGGCTCCTGTTGACCGCCGCTCCCCTGTGGGCGCAGCAGCCTCCGCCGGCACCGCCCGCGCCGCAGCCGGGCTTGACCCAGCAGCTCCAGCTCATCCTCCACACCCGCACGCCTGCCTCCGGGAAGCCGCCCGAGCTGCAGGCGGACGGCTCCGCCTACCGCGCCAGTCCGGACCTGCCCTGCTTCTACGACCGCCGGAGCTTCGTGCCAGCCTGGATCGCGGACATGGGTCTTCGCCCGCAGGCCGACGAGCTGCTCGCGGCGGTCGCGGATGCTCCCGCCGACGGTCTGCGCCCCGAGGATTATCACCTGGCGGATCTCCAACGCCGGCTCCTCCAGGCGCGGACCCAGGCGTCACCGGCCGACCTGGCGGAGCTCGATCTCGCCCTGACCGACGCCTTCCTGCGCCTCGCCGCCGATCTGGCGCACGGCAAGGTCAATCCGGAGCTGATCTACTCCGACTGCGCGATCGACGTTCCCGAGGTCGACCTGCCGGGAAGGCTGGAGAGCGCCCTCGCCGCCGGATCGGTGCGCAAGGCTCTCGCGGATCTCGCGCCCGCCCACGCCGGGTATCGCGCCCTGAAGCAGGCCCTCGCCGCGTACCGGACGAAGAGCGACTGGCCGGCCGTGCCCGCGGGTCCGCCGCTCAAGCCGGGCGATCGGAACGAGCGCGTGGCGGCGCTGCGGGCCCGCCTCGAAGCCTCCGGCGACCTCGCGCCGCCGGACCCCGCGGCGCCGCCTGTCGAGAGGGACCTCTTCGACGCTCCTCTCCAAGCGGCCGTCCGGGTCTTCCAGGAGCGGCATGGCCTCGACGCCGACGGCGCGATCGGTCCGGCCACGTTGGAGGCACTCGACGTGCCCGTCGCGGATCTCGTGCGGCAGATCGAGGTCAATCTCGACCGCTGGCGCTGGCTGCCGCGCGATCTGGGCGAGCGCTACGTGATGGTGAACATCGCCGGCTTCACCCTCGACGTGGTCGAAGCGGAGAAGCCGGCCCTCTCCATGCGCGTCGTCGCCGGCAAGCCCACCAGCAGCACGCCGATGTTCACCGGCACCATGAGCAACATCGTCCTCAATCCTTATTGGAACGTGCCGCCGGGCATCCTCAAGAACGAGATCCTGCCGAAGATCCAGCGCGATCCCGGCTACGCGGCGCGGGAGAACCTCGAGGTCCTGCCCGGCAACAAGGTCCGGCAGCGGCCCGGCGCCAACAACGCGCTGGGCAAGATCAAGTTCCTGTTCCCCAACCGCTTCAACGTCTACCTGCACGACACGCCGTCGCGCTCGCTCTTCAGCCGCTCCGTGCGCACCTTCAGCCACGGCTGCATCCGCGTCGAGAAACCCCTGGATCTGGCGGAGTACCTGCTGCGCGACGATCCCGCCTGGACGCGGGAGAAGATCGAGAAAGTCCTCGGCGACGGCCGCGAGCGCTGGCTCGCCGTGCCGCGTCCGCTGCCGGTTCATCTCGTTTACTGGACCGCTTGGGTGGACGGGGCGGGGGTTCTTCAGTTCCGCAAGGATGTCTATGGAAGGGACCGGCCGCTGCTGGAGATGTTGGCGGCAGAGGCTGAACCTGCTCAAAGCACTAACGCATCAGAGCCTGAAATCCTGCCTGGACAAAATTACGATCAAAGGTCAACGCGGCTTCAACTCCATGCTTCCGCATCACCACGAAGGAAACGCAGTCCTGTTGACCAAAGCGATGACGAACAGCGAATCGACGAAGATCCGCCTAGGCACGTTTCTCGCCGCTTGCATAGAGATCGAAGTTCGCGGCGAAATCTTCGGGTCCATCGATCTGAATCTGCATCAGCCGATCCATGAGGGTGGACTCTGAGCCTTCGTCGCCGGAGTATGTCCGGACGATCCTATACAGCTCGTCCAGCCGCTCCTCCTCCACCTTATCGACCTCTGCCTTAATAAGATCTTTGATCGTCATGGCTCAAGAACTCTAGCATGAAAACGTACTGGCCCCCGCCGAGAGCCGCCGCATCGACTGGCTCGCAGGCCCTTACAAGAGCCGCCTCCCCGCATACACCGCCACCTCCGAGCCGTCCGCCAGAAACGCCGAGCTTGGCGCCGCCGCGAGAGGTGCGGCGAACGGCTCGCCGTAGAGTCCCGCCACGTCGCAGTCCAGCTCCGGCTGCCGCAGAGTCCAGACCCGCCAACGCGGATGTTCCACGCGATACTCGACGCAGCCGCCGCGGCTCGCCGCGTAGCCCCAGTAGTGCTCGGTGATGAACTCCTCCTCGGAGCCCGGCTCCGCCTCCCGCGGCCGACCCGAGACCGTGGCGCCGATGCCGTTCCAGCGCCCTCGCCAGCGCCAACCGTACGCTACCGACATCTCGCCTTGCAGGGGATCGCCGGCGATGATGTGGCGCATCGGCAGCGCCACGTATCTCTCGCCGTAGAGCAGCCGCGCCAGGCCTGCCACGGCGAGCCGCGGGACGATCTCCTTGACGAAGACGACGCCGCGCCGCCAGCCGTCCTCCGCTTGGCGACGGACGTAGAAGCGCAGGTTCACCTCCTCGAAATCCCGATGGAAAGGAATGCCAATGCCCCAGACCCTCGTATCGAGGAAGAGGAATCCCACGATGCTGGCGAAGGTCCTGCCGTTCCAGGAGTCGAGCTCCGTGCCCGACGGCACCAACGGCTGCAGGACCTCCGGCGGCACGACGTAGCTCAACATCGCGAGATATCGCCAGCGGGCGGTCAGGAAAGGCGCGGAATCCACCGCTACCCCGCCGCGGCCGGCACGGACAAGTCGGCGCGCAGCCGGCGGGCCGGGTTGTAGGGATAGAAAGAGACGACCTCGCCGCGGCGGTGGCGCTCCTGGAGCTGTTGCCAGAAGCCGATGCCGAAGAGGTCGCCGTGCTCGCGCAGGAAGGCCTCGCGGACGCGGCCCTGGAGGCCGAGGAAGGCGCGC
>DATBGJ010000321.1:0-7853 GCA_036558045.1 Thermoanaerobaculia bacterium | reverse complement strand
GCGTGAGGTCGAGCCCCTCCAGCGAGGAGAGGATCCGCGCCAGACCCCGAAACCAGATCGGCGGCAGCAGCGAGGTCTGATGGCGATGGGCGGCGAGGACCGCGGCGTTGGCCTCCAGGTATTCGGGGCTGTAGGTGACTGGAAAGATCAGATCCAGAACCTGTCCGCCGTCGCCGCCCGCCGCAGCGGCGAGAGCGGCCGCACGGACCTCGACGGTCCCCTCCCAGTGCTCGGGCGTGATGCGTTCTGTGGTGGCGATGGCGATGACCGAGGCCGCGCGCTCCGGATGGAGGATGGCGAACCGCAAGGCCACCAGCGCGCCGTACGACGTGCCGGCGGCATGGACGCGGTCGACGCCGAGGAAATCCAGCAGCGCGATCACGTCCGCCACGTGGGCGTCGAGAGAGGGCGCGGGCTCGCCGGGCGAGAGGAGCTGGCCGCGCAGGTCGCAGCGGACGATGCGATACGAATCCCCGAGCGGCGCGGCGATGCGCTCCCAGGAGGAGATGGTCATCATACCGCCGTTCAGGAACAGCAGCGGCGGGCCGTCCGGGTTGCCGGTGAGGCGGTGGGCGAGGAGGGTGGCCGTCATGATCGATCCTTCAGATATCCCTCCCGCAATTCCCCCTTCACCACCTTGCCATAAGGGGTGCGCGGCAGCGCCTCCACGAAGACGAACTCGCGCGGGACCTTGTATTTCGCCAGCCGCCCGCCGAGGAAATTCGCGAGGTCTTCCGGAGACGGCGGCTCGCCTCCGGGCACGACGAAGGCGACGCCCGCCTCGCCCCAGGTGGGATGGGGGACGCCGACCACCGCGGCGTCGCGCACCGCCGGATGCAACAGCAGCTCGCCTTCGATCTCGGCCGGATAGACGTTGACGCCGCCGCTGATGATCATGTCCTTCTTGCGGCCGGCGATGTAATGGAAGCCGTCCGCGTCCCGCCGCGCCAGGTCGCCGGTGTGGAACCAGCCGTCGGCGTCGAGCGCGGCGGCGGTGGCCTCGGGGTTGTTCCAGTAACCGCGGCAGACGTGCGGACCCCGCAGCAGCAGCTCCCCCACCTCTCCCGTTGCCACTTCCTCGCCGTCCTCGCCGATCAGGCGGGTCTCGGTGAACATCAACGGCTTGCCGATCGAGCCGGGCCTGGCCGCCGATTCCTCCACCGTCATCGCGAAGCAGTTCACGCCGACCTCGGTCAGGCCATAGCCTTGCTTGAAGACGACGCCGCGCCGCTGGTACGCCTCGATGATGTAGGTCGGCAGCGGCGCGCCGCCGCTGATGAGCCAGCGGACGTGCGAGAGGTCGGCGCTCGCGAAGCCGGGGTCTTCCATCAGCAACTTGAAGATGGTGGGCACGCCGAGGACGACGGTGCAGCGCTCCTGTTCGATGACGCGCCAGACCTCGGCGGCGGCGAAGCCGCGATGGAGCACGATCGTGCCGCCGATGGTGAAGATGGGCACCAGGAACGCCGAGAGGCCGCCGGCGTGGTAGAGGGGCGTGAAGACGGGGCTCACGTCGTCCTCCCGGAGCTGCCAACCGACGGCCGTGTTGTAGCCGTTCCAGACGATCATGCGGTGCGGCAGCATGACGCCCTTCGGCCTGCCTGTCGTGCCGGAGGTGTAGAGCAGGCACCACAGGTCCTCGGGATCGCAGCGCTCGCGCGTCCACGGCGACTCCGGCAGTGTAGCGGTCAGGTCGTGCAGGTACGGATCTGCGCCTTCGTCGAGGGAGATCCAATGATCGAGCGCTACCAGCTCCTTCAAGGCCCGCACCGTCTCGGCGTGCTCGGCGCCGTAGAGGAGGCCGGCGGGCCGGGCGTCCTCCAGGATGCCCGCCAGCTCGCGCGGGGTGAGGCGAGTGCCCAGCGGCACCAGGACCACGCCGGCCTTGGGCGCGGCGAAGAAGGCGTCGAGGTACTCGATCCGGTTGTCGGCGAGGATCGCGAAGCGGTCTCCTTTGGCGAGGCCCAACGTCTCGCGCCAGACGCGGGCGAGGCGCACGGCCCGCTCATCCAGCTCGGCGTAGGTGAGCCGCTCGCCGGTGGGGACGTAGACGAGGGCGGTCTTCTGCGGAGTGAGCCGCGTCCGCTCGCCGAGAAGGTCTCCCGGGATCATCTCCGCTAGGTGCCGCCCACCAGGCCGCCGTCCACCGAGAGCACCGTGCCATGGACGAAGCTCGCGGCGTCCGAAGCCAGCCAGAAATAAGCCTCGGCCACGTCCTCGGGCTTGCCCATGCGCCCGAGCGGCGTATGCGCGACCATGCCCTGGAGCACCTTCTCCGGCATGGCCCGCACCATCTCGGTCGCGATGAAGCCGGGGGCCACGGCGTTGACCCGGATGTTGTACTTTCCCAGCTCGCGCGCCCAGGTCCTGGTCATGTTGACGACGCCGGCCTTGGTGGCGGCGTAGTTGGTCTGGCCGAAGTTGCCGTAGAGCCCTACGATCGACGAGGCGTTGAGGATCACGCCGCCGCCGCCCGCGATCATGCGCGGCGCCACGGCGCGGGTGCAGAGGAAGACTCCCTTGAGGTTCACCGAGACGACGGCGTCGAAGTCCTGCTCGCTCATCGCGCCGATCTGTTCGCCGTCCTTCCACTTCACGAGCTGGGCGTCGCGCAGGATGCCGGCGTTGTTGACCAGGACGTCGATCCTCCCCCACCGCTCCACCACGGCCGCCACGGCCTCCTCGACCGCGGCGGCGTCCGTGACGTTCACCGTCTGGAAGAAGCCTTCGCCTCCCGCCTCCGCGAGCTCGGCGACGAGGGCGTCCTGATCCGCGACCTTGACGTCCCACACCGCGACGCGCGCGCCGTCGCGGGCGAAGCGGCGGGCCGTGGCGCGACCGATGCCGGCCGCGCCGCCGGTGACGACGGCGACCCGGCTCAGAACGCCCACCTTAATCCGAGCTGGATCTCGCGGCCCGGCAGCGTCGCGCGGAAGCGGCCGAAGTTGGGATTGCGCACCGCGGGCAGCGCCGGGTTGGCCAGCGTCGGACCGGCAAGGAATTCCGCGCCGTCGATCGAGTTGACGTCGTAGTTCGTCGCGTTGGTGACGTTGAACGCCTCGGCGATCAGGTCCAGCCGCTGGTCGCCGAAGAGCTGGAAGCTCTTGGTGAGTCGCAGGCTGAGCTGGTGGAACACCGGACCCTCTTCGTCGTTGCGCTCGACGCCGGCGGGACGGTCGGAGTTCTTGCCGTCGCCGTTGAAGTCGTAGCCGAGGCGATGGTTCCAGGGCTGGCCGGAGCCGTACTCGTAGATCGGCGCCAGCGTGAGCTGCCAGGGCAGGTGGAAGATGCCGGTGAGCACGACGTGGTAACGCTCGTCGGCGCGCGCGCGACCGTACTCGGCGTCGATGTTCGCCGGATCGTTCGGGTAGCCGAAGGGGAACTCGGGGCTGAAGTCGTCCGATATGTTCTTCTTGTCGGCGAAGGTCACCGAGGCCGTCACCAGGTCCGCCTGGCGGAGATTGCCGTTCAGGCGCAGGATCAACGCCTTGTACTCCGAGCGCCCGTCGTTGGTGTACATGTTGACCTGGTTGTAGGTCCGGTTCGGCCGCACGGGATTCGAGTTGCCGCCGAAGTTGACGTCGCGGATGACGATCTCGTCGTCGCCCTTGGCCCACACGCCCTCGGTGTCGAGGAAGAGGCGGCTGGCGCCGAAACGGTGGGTCCAGCCGAGGCTGCCCTGGACCGACTCCGGCGTCTTCAGGTCAGGAGCGAGCAGCGTGATGTCCGGCGTCAACGGCACGCCGGTGTTTCGCGGATTGTTCGGATCGAGGATGAACGGCGGGAAGTTGAGCCCCAACAAGGCGCCGTTGACGCGGGTGCGCAGGACGCGGCCGGTGACGCCGTTCTGCTGCAGCTCGGTGAAGGCCGGCACGAGCAGGAAGCGGCCGTTGAACATCCCCACGCCGCCGCGGATGACGTCGCCGCCGTTCGCGGCCGGATCCCACGAGAACGAGAGGCGCGGCTGGACGTCGTTGGTGTCCTTCTTCCGCGGCTTCGGGATCAGCGGATGGGTGAAACCGGGGTTGTTGCCGCCGTCGTCGAGGTCGTAGCGCACGCCGGCGTTGAAGGTCAGCTTCGCACTCGGCCGCCACTCGTCCTGGAGGAACGCGGCGTAGCGCTTGGTGTCCATCGTGATGTCGGCGGAGCCCTCGCCGTAGGCGTAGGCGAGAGGGATGGCGCGGGTGTCCGTCACGTAGATGAAGAGCCCTTCCTGGTAGGTGTCGATCCGCGAGCGGTCCTCGGCGTAGAGGAAGGAGGCGCCCGCCTTGACGTCATGGCTGCCGCCCTTGCCGTCGAAGCTCGCATGGAAGGTGTCCCGCAGCTCGTAGAGATCGCCCTCGCCGAGGAGGTCGCCGAGGATGTTCGAGCCGGTCTGCAGCGTATTGCCGGAGGAGAACCACTCGGCGACGGAATTCGAGTTGGTGGGCTCGAAATACTTGCGGTGGCCGCCCTGGGCGCGCAGCTCGTTGAGCCGGCCGCTCGACAGCACGGCGAGGTGCTCGGCGACGAGGTTCCAGTTGTCGCGGTCGAGCTTCTGGCCGTAGGACACGTCGGCCACGCCGCCGACGCGGAAGTTCTCCTCCTCGTACTTCTCATAGGCCAGGCTCGCGGCCAGCGACTGGCCCTCGGAGAGGATCTGGTCCAGCCTGGCGAAGCCGAGCGTCTGATCGAAGGGATGATCGACGTCGGCGGCCCTCGCGGCGAAGGCGCCGCCGGGCCTGAACAGAGAGACGTTGTCCTCGTTGACCTCTTCCAGCGAGACGAAGTAATGGGTGCGGTCGGTGCGGATGGGGCCGCCCACGGTGAAGCCGTACTGGTCGCGCTTGTAATCGTTCTTCTGCTGCTCCAGGGCGCCCTTCTCGCGCAGGGCGTCGGCGCGATAGAAGCCGAAGGCCGAGCCGTTGACCTGGTTGGTGCCGGTGCGGGTGACGATGGAGAGCGCTCCTCCCGCGGTGCCGCCGACCTCCGCGTCGTAGCGGTTGTTGATGACGCGGAACTCGCCGATGGCGTCCTGGCTGAAGCGGATGCGCGAGAGGCCGAGGGCGGGATCGGTGAAGTCGACGCCGTTGACCAGGATCGTCGACTGGCTGGCGTTGCCGCCCGCGCCCACCACCGGGCCGCCGCCGATGAAGCGGAAGCCGCCGCGCTCGCGCTCCACGCCCGGCGCGATGAAGGCCAGGCGCTGGAAATCGCGGTCCGGCACGGGCAGAGACTCGATCTGCTCGGGGACGATGTTGGTCGAGGTGTCGGTCTTGTAGACGTCCACCAGCGGCACGGTGGTGCTGACGTCGATCGTCTCGGTCACCGCCGGGCTCAGCGTGGCGTTCACCCTGACCGTCTGGCCCACCCGCAGCACCACGCCCTCCTGGGCGACCGGCGAGAAGCCCTGGAGGTCGAACCCGGCCTTGTAGGTGCCGGGCGGCAGCGCCGGCAGCGTCGCCGTGCCCTGCTCGCCGGTCACCTCCGCGCGGGTGAGGCCGGTCTCCATGTTCTGCAGCGTCACCGTCACTCCGGGCAGGGGCGTACCATCGGCGCCGCTGACCAGCACCTCGACGCTCGCGGTGCTGACCTGGGCGCCGAGACGCCCGATCATCATCATCACCAGAGCCAGCGCGAGAGCCAGGACCGAAGCGGCCCGTCCGCGCCATGGCGATTCCTTCTTCCTCAGCATCATCCTCTCCTCGCGCCCGTACGGGACGCCGACAATCGGTGACTCTCCTCCTCGCGCGGATCGAGACCGCGGCGCAGGATCCTCGAGAACTCGTGCACGGCCTGGTGCGAATCCAGGCCGAAATGCATGGGCACGCCGAAGCACTTCTCGACGGTGAAGAAATAGAAGAACCAGCGGGTGGCGAGCATGACGGCGACCAGCGGGTCCACCTCGCCCACCTCTCCCCGTTCCTTCATCTCCGCGAAGCGCTCGGAGTAGGCGGCGCGGAAGCGGTCCGCCATCTGCTGGTAGAAGGCGCGGATGTGCCGGCCCTTGAACTCGATGACGTCGATGTAGATGAGGAGGATGTAGGCCGAGTTCTCCCCCACCACCCGCTCGATGGCGGCCGCCATCTCCTCCAGGTCGTCCGGAAAGCGGGCGGCGGCGAAGATCCTGTTGAGCGGCAGCTCGGGGTCGAGCAGCACCTGCCAGTACTGGTCGATGAGCTGCTGGAAGATCACTTCCTTGCCGCCGAAGTGGTGATAGAGGTTGCCCACCGAGAGCCCGCACCGCCTGGCGATCTGGCGCATCGTCGTGGCGCGGAAGCCCTGGCGCGAGAACAGCGACAGCGCCGCCTTCAGGACCTTGCGGGTCGAGGCGTCGGACTTGTCCGCCTGGGTTCTGCGTCGCGCCATGTTCTCCCGCCGCGTTCAAATACGGAACGAGCGTTCGGTTTTTTTCGGAGGATAGAGGGGACGGCGGGGGATGTCAAGGGGGAAGTTTTCCTGGGAGCGCCGGCGTCCTCGCCGGCCTTGATGGCATCCCGGAAGAGCCGGCGAGGACGCCGGCGCTCCCAGGAGGCAGATCTACCGCTTCTCCACCGGCGCGTCCGTCTTCTCCAGCTTGCGGGGCTTGGCCTTGCCGGGCATGACGCCGTCGCCCATGCGGTTGCGGGCGCTGAGCTGGGCGCCGTAGCTCGCCTCGACGCGCTTGAGCTCGTCGCGCTTCAGGTGGCAGCGCTTGTACTTTTTGCCGCTGCCGCACCAGCAGAGATCGTTGCGGCCGATCTCGGCCTGGGGCGCGCGGGGCCGGGGGGAAACCAGGTTGCGGAACCAGCTTGACAGGGACACGACAGTCTCCAATCTTGAAAGTTTTGTTTCGCGGAAAGATCCGGAAATCCAGCGATGCCGCCTACCGCTCCCGCACTTCCACCAGGTCGATGACCTGCTTGACGCCCGCGGTCCCCCGGGCCGCCTTCAAGGCCAGCGACTTGCGCTCGGGGTCCGGCAGCGCGCCGCGCAGGCTGACCACGCCGTCGGTCGCCTCGACCTCGAGATCCAGCGCATATCGGCCGATCTCTCCCAACAGGTTTTTGCCCACCCGCATTTCCAGCACGGCGTCGTCCACTTCGCGCTCGGCGGTGCCGGCGGCGCGGCCTACCGTCGTGCTCTCCGGCGCTCCCTTGCGGGCGAAGAGGCGGTTGTCGACGCTGACCACGCCGGGAACCGACTCGGCGACCTCCTCGGCCAGCTCCTGGGTCGAGCGCTCGTCGACGGCGCCGATCAGGGTGACCCGCCCGCGCGTGGCCTCCACCGTCACGCCGAGGGCGTCTTCCCCGAGCTTGTCCAGGAGGGCGAGGCGGACGTCCTTCTCCAATCGCGCATCGGAGACGTCCTGCTCCCGGATCGCCTCGTTGCTGGCCCCGGAGCGCGGCGTGGGAACGGTGGAGGCGCAGGCGCCCGCGAGGAGAGCGAGGAGCAGGGCCGAGATCCGGAGCTTGGAGCCGAGCGTTGGCATCCCCAAAAGATTAGCACGGCCGGCCTGGTTTGCGGCGGCGGCGGGCCTGGGAGTAGACTCTGCCGCCATCATCGACCACGCTGAGAGAGATCTCTTTCGAGGCGGACATGTCACGCGCCAGTACGCTGCTGCTCGCGCTGCTGATCCTCAACACCCTGCTGGGTTTTTTGTGCCTTGCCGTCGCCCGCGGCCAGCGGCACTCGCGGGCGATGCGGTTATGGGGGTGGGGGCTGCTCGTCTACTCGGCGGGCATCCTGATCGGCATCCCGGAGGCTCTGCCCTTCGATTTCAGGAAGGTCGTCGGCGATGCTGAGCTCGAGCTCCCAGTTCCACCACGGTGGCCACTCGTGCATGTTCAGGGTCGCATTCTAACCCGGCACCCAGCACACCACCGCCGTCCCGC
>DATBGJ010000320.1:0-4525 GCA_036558045.1 Thermoanaerobaculia bacterium | reverse complement strand
GGTTAAGAATTACCGCCTCCCATGATCAGGTCTCCCAGGCTGCCGAGCGCCGAGCCTTCGCCCTTGCTGCGCGGAATCGCCGAGAGCACCTGCTTGGCGATGCGCTTGAAGGGCAGCGACTGCAGCCAGATCTTGCCGGGGCCGGTGAGAGAGGCGAAGAACAGCCCCTCGCCGCCGAAGATGGCCGTCTTGATGCCGGGGACCATCTGGATGTCGTAGGTCACCGTCGTCTCGAAGGCCACCAGGCAGCCGGTATCCACGCGCAGCGTCTCGCCGGGCGCGAGCTGCCGGGTGAAGATGGTGCCGCCGGAGTGCAGGAAGGCGAGGCCGTCGCCCTCCAGCTTCTGCAGGATGAAGCCCTCGCCGCCGAAGAGGCCCGAGCCGAGGCGGCGGTTGAGCGCGATGCCGACCGCGATCCCCTTGGCGGCGCAGAGGAAGGCGTCCTTCTCGCAGAGGATCCGGCCGCCGTGCTGGCGCAGCTCGAGGGGCACGATCTTGCCGGGATACGGCGCGGCGAAGGCCACCTTCTGCCGGCCCGGGCCGCCGTTGCCGAAGAGGGTCATGAACAGCGACTCGCCGGTGAGCACCCGTTTGCCGGCGGACATCAGCTTGCCCATGAAGCCGCCCTGGTCCTGGCCCGAGCCGTCGCCGAAGATGGTCTGCATCTGGATGCCGGGGTCCATGTAGAGGAAGGCTCCCGCCTCGGCGATGCAGGCCTCGCCGGGATCGAGCGTGATCTCCACGTACTGCATGTCTTCGCCGAACAGCTCGTAGTCGATCTCGTGCGCGCGCGCGGCGCCGACTCCCGGCGGCGGCGGCGGCGGCGCAGCACCGAAAGCGCCGGCGAACTCCGGCTCGCCGGCGATCGGCACCCAGTTGCCCATGCCCTGGGTGAAGACGTGCGCGTCGCGCCCGAAGCGGCCGGCGCGGATGCCGGCCACCACCTCGTCACGGCTCATCGGGCCCTGTTGCTGGCCGCCGACGGCCACGTACCAAGCTTTGTCGTTCATGCGGTCCTCCCGGGGACTCCTCCCCAACGCTCCTACGGCGCCGATTCTATCCAGCGCAGGGCCACCATCTGCGTCCGCTGCAGCGGCTCGAAGTTGTCGTCGCTCGCCGCCGCCGTCATAGGCGCGGCCCGAACTTCACCTCGAACATCTTGGGCCACAGCTTGCCGGTGATCAGAAAGGTTTTCTTCACCGGATCCCAGGCGATGCCGTTGAGCACGTCCGCCCGCCGGCGCTCGGCGGGGGTGAGGAGGCCGGAGGCGTCGATCACCGCGGTGACCCTGCCGGAGATGGCATCGATGCGCATGATGTCGTCCGTCTGCCAGACGTTGGCGTAGACCGTCCCCTCCACGCACTCCAGCTCGTTGAGCTGATCCACGGGCCGGCCGTCGAGGGCGACGTGGACCTCCCCCAGCACGGCGAACGTCTGCGGATCGCGGAACGTCAGGCGGTCCGAGCCGTCGCTCATCACCAGCCGGCGGCCGTCGAAGCAGAGGCCCCAGCCTTCGCCGTCGTAGCGCAGCTCGCCCATGGGCTGGAAGTCGGCGCGCTTGTAGAGAAAAGCCTTCTGTTCTTTCCAGGTGAGCTGGATCAGGCGTTCGCCCACCAGGGCCAGGCCCTCGGCGAAATAGCTCGCGGGAATGCTCACGTTCCTTTGGACCTCGCCCGTCTGCGGATTCACCTCGCGCAGGCTGGAGCTGCCGTAGAGGCCCGTGCTCTCGTAGAGCGCACCGCCCCGGAGGAGAAGGCCCTGCGTATAGGCCGCGGCGTCGTGGGGGCGCACCGAGAGCACCTTCACCGCCAGCCGATCGGCCGGCCGCGCGATCATCGGCGGCGGCCCCGCGGGCGCCGGCGGCGAGGCAGCCGGCCGCAGGAGGAGGAACGAGCCGAGGGCGAGGATCAGAGCGGTCATGACGAGAATTATGGGCCAGCGGCGGGTGGAACGGACGGGCGGCGGCGGGGATTGCTTCGAAGTCGTCCTGGATTTCTTGCGGGGCATCTCCTCTACCAGCCCCACGAACAGCCATCCAGGCCGCTCGGATCCTCCATCCCGATCGGCTGCCCCGGAGGCGACGGAGGAGGTTCGGGTAATTTGGCCGGATCAGCTTGCAACGGACGATCGAGGTAGCGGCGGATCTCCGTCGAGAGGAACGCCAGGTGAGCGTTGTCCTCGGCCGGGTCCGAGCCCTGGCGGACGAGCTTGCCCGAGATCGCGCGCAGCTCGTCGTCCACCCGGGCACGCACGCCGGGAGAAGCTTTCGGATCGCTCGCCAGGCCGATCAGGCGCCGCACGAGCACCCACTGGACGGCGCGGCGGATCTCCGCCAGCCGGCCGGTGCCGGACGCGGCGCCGCCCCCGAACGTCTTGGTCTCCAGCGCCTTGAGCATCTCCTCCAGCCCCGGCAACGACGCGTCGCGGCGGTGGAAGTCGACGAGCCGGGCGGCGCGCTCCGGGCGCAGGAGCAGCCGCACCGCCATGTCGGCCGCGGTGGTGGCGGCGGCCAGCGGGTCGAAGGTGGGATCGGTGAGCCCCGCGAACATCTCCGCGTTCGGCCGGTACTCCGAGGGCCGCGGCAGCAGCAGGGCGATGACCGGATCGGGGAGATCCAGGGTCTGGGGATCGAGGACCTCCAGGATGGCCGCGAGCGCCTGCCGCTGCGCCGCGCCGTCCACCGGCTGCGAGGGCGGCTGGCCGTCGCCGCGCAACGCATAGGTGTACTGGAGGCCGCCCACCAGCTTGGAGGCCGCCTCGAGCTGGTAGCGGTGATGGAAGTACAGCGGCACCAGGACCTCGTTGAGCAGGGCGAGCGGCTGTCCCGGAGCGATGTTGTGCTCGCCGAAGTGGGCGAGGCCGACGCGGCGCACGGCGAGATCCTGCTGCAAGGCCTTGGGGACGTCCTCGCCGTTGTCCCACAGGTGGGCCAGCGGGCTCGCCGAGCCTTCGGGACGGGCGTCCTCGTCGGTGAGGAAGATCAGGCCGCGCGAGAGGCCGTCCTGCAGGATGGCGTCCAGGGCCGCGCGCTCGTCCGTGCCGGGAGGGAGCTCGCTGTAGGCATAGCGGATGGCCTGCACGTCCCACTCCCCTACCCCCACCGCGTAGGCCTGCGAGAAATCGAGCTGGCCGCCCGGCGTGATGCTCACCAGGGGCGCCGGATAGTCCATCACGGAGGCGCGGCCATAGGTGGAAGCGGCGAAGTTGTGGGAGAGCCCGAGGCTGTGCCCCACTTCGTGCGCGGCGAGCTGGCGGATGCGGGCGAGCGAGAGCTGCACCGGATCGTCCGGCGCTCCCGTGCCCGTCTTCTCCGTGCCGGCGAGCCCTTCGAAGATCAGCCGGTCCTGCCGCACGCGCTGCGATCCCAGGGTGACGTGACCCTTGACCAGCTCGCCCGTGCGCGGATCGATGACGCCGCCGCCGTACGACCAGCCGCGGGTCGCGCGATGCACCCACTGGATGACGTTGTAGCGGGCGTCGAGCGGATGCGCGTCCGCGGGCAGCAGCTTCACCTGGAAGGCGTCGATGAAGCCGGCCTTGTCGAAGGCTTCCTTCCACCAGCCGGCTCCCTCCATGAGGGCGCTGCGCACCGGCTCCGGCGCCCCGGAGTCGACGTAGTAGACGATCGGCTTCTTGACCCGCGAGCGGGGCGCGGCGGGGTCGATCTTCTCCAGCCGGTGGCGCACCAGGTAGCGGGTCTCGAGGGGCTCGGCGAGCGGCGCCGCGTAGTTCAGGAAGGCGACGGCGAACGAGCCCGAGCGGGGATCGAACCGCCGCGGCTTGTAGCCGGCGTCCGGCAGGCGCAGCAGCGAGTGGTGCTGCACCAGGGTCATGGCGCCCGCGGCCGGCGCCGTCTGGCGGACCAGCTCTCCGGGCTCGGCCGACTGGTAGGTGAGCAGGGCCTCGAACTCGAGGTTCTCCGGAAAGGCCAGGCAGCTCTCGGGATCGATCAGGCTCCGCGCGGCGTCGAGCGACCAGCTCCCCTGCCCGGTGTTCTTGAGCTGCGCGACGACGTCGTGCGCATCGCGCACCAGGAACGGCGTGAAGTCCACGAGCGCCCGGCCGTTGGGGCCGAGGGCCGTGATCTCGCCGGCCCACAGGATCGAGGTGGCGAACGACTCGCGCACCGCCCGCCGTTCGAGGGGATCTTCGGAGAGGGCGCGGAACTTCAGGTTCGGCTGCTCCACGAGCACGCGGCCGCCGACCCGGCGCAGGGTGATGATGCGCGCGTCGCCGAGCTGGCCGCGGTCGAGCCCCACCGGGTTGGAGCCGAGGCCGGTGAGCAGCCCCTCCTGATAGAGATAGCTCGCCACCTCGCCGCTCTTCTCCGCCGCCGGCGGCACCTCCAGCCAGACCTTCCCCTGCCGCCGGTCGAGGTAGAAGGTGAGGAGCCCTGCGCGCTTCTCCAGGCCGGCGGTGGCCTTGGCGACGGTGGGGAGCGCGCCGGGAGCCGGGGCCTGCGCGGGAGGGGCGGCGGCGAGGGGCAGCGTCCAGAGAAGAGCGAGGAGAGCGGCGATCGTCGGTC
>DATBGJ010000319.1:0-6745 GCA_036558045.1 Thermoanaerobaculia bacterium | reverse complement strand
GGTGCCGCCATGACAACGAAGCCCGCGATCTTCGGATCCTGCCTGCCGATGCGCGGCACGAGCATCCCTCCCAGGCTGTGGCCGAGGACGTAGATGCGGGCGGGATCGATGCCTTCTGTTCCGCGCAACAGGGCTGCGGCGGCCAGGGCATCGTCGATCGTCTCCTGCTGGACGGTGGGATTCGCGATCGCGGCGAGCTTGGCGGCGTACTGGCGGGTGCGCTTCTCGTAGCGCAGGACGGCGATGCCGCGCGAGGCGAGACCCCAGGCGAGATCGCGGAACGGCTTGGCGCCGCCCACGGTCTCGTCGCGGTCGTTCGGGCCCGAGCCGTGGACGAGCACGACGGCGGGAAAGGGGCCCTGCCCCACCGGCATCGCCAGCGTGCCGGGGACGGCCCACTCGCCGGAGCCCACGGTCACCTCGCGCTCGCGGAAGGCATCCGGTTTGGCGTAGGGTGGCGGTCCGGGATCCGCGGGCGCCGGCGTCTCTTCCTTCTCTGCGGGCACGACGAAGAAGCCGGCGATGCGGCCGAGCTCGTCGAGCACCACCTTGAGGTCCACCGTGGCGCGCGCGAACTCCGTGGTGATGAAGACCACGTCGTAGCCCTCCTCCTTCACCCGCCGGGTGGCGACGCGGCGCCTGTAGGGACCTATCTGGGACTGCAGGGCCGACCAGATCTCGGCCAGCTTCGCCGGCGGCGCCGCCGCCTTCATGGGCGGCGCGAAATTCTGCACCGCGGTCTGGAACTCGCCTTTGACCAGCAGATCGAGGAACGCCGTGGCCTTAGCGGTGGCGTCCTCCGGCTTCGCGATCTGAATGTTGGGCGCGGACTGGGCGCGGAGGAGGCTGGAGAACAGGAGGAGCAGCAAGCTCGGGAAGGTGCGAAGCTTCACAGGTTTACGGGATTCCGAGGCCTATGCGATACGGCCTTCGTACAAATCCGCAATTGGAAAGCACAGCTCGTAGTCGCCCCAAAGCAGGTCGCCGTACTCAATCCTGAAATTCGCGAACTTATCAGGCTCGAGGTAGGCGTGAATGGAAGGGTGGCTGGAATTCCGAAGGAACGGTCCGAAATCGACGATACGCTCGGTGCCGTCACCAAAGGTGACCCGCAATCGGTATGCCCCCGCCTGTTCTGCTCGCAGCACATCGATACCTACACCCGCGACCAGTGTCACCGAAGCCTCCGATTCACTGTCACGGCTGGGATCTGCCTGTTCAGAACGAAGTAGTCGATCCATTTGCGAATGATATCGTCCGCGAAATGGCGCGTCAACGTTTCAAAATCGCGTAACTGTGCATCTGCCAGCGGACGTCGGCCACGCACCGGGCCGAAACGGATCTCCACTACAACCCCTTCCTCGATGATCAATTCGGCCTTGCTCTCTCGGTCCTGGTACTTGCCGTGCACGTGAACAGGATCGTGCTCGTTGGAGTAAAAGAGCACCACCAATCCAAAGTATTCGTAGAGTTTGGGCACGATTCTACTCTGCCAGTAATCCCGGTGACGACCTTCCAGTCATGGACTTGACGCAGAATAGCACGGAGGTCCGGAGCGAGACGGCGCACTGCTAGACTCACTTCATGAGCCGCGGCCACCGTTTCCGGCGATTCCGTCCGATGCTGCGTCCGGCGCCCGGGCGCAAGCTGCCGCGGGAGCTGCGCGTCGGACGGGTGGGGCGCCTGGCCGCGGCGCTGCCGCAAGGGCTCGCGGACCCCGGCTTCGAGATCCTGCTGCGCCGCATCGATGGGGCACCGTTTCTGGGCGGCAATCAGGTCGAGGTCTACTTCGAAGGGCGCACCGCCTTCGCCGCCATGCGCGAGGCGGCGCTCGCCGCGAAAAGTGAGATCCTGCTCGAGTCCTACATCTTCAAGGACGACGCGACGGGCCGCCTCTTCCTCGAAGGAGCCAAGGCCGCCGCCGCGAGGGGCCTCAAGGTGCGGGTGCTCGCGGACGCCATGGGCTCGTATTCGACCCGTGCCGGCTTCTGGCGGGAGATGGAGAGCCATGGCATCGAGACCCATCTGTTTCACCCCGTGTTCAAGCAGCTCTGGTATCAGCCGTTCCGCGACCATCGCAAGATCCTGGTGGTGGACCGCGGGGTGGCCTTCACCGGCGGCATGAACATCGGCGAGGAGTACGGCTCGCCCCGGCCGCGCCCGGGGCAGCTCTGGCGGGACACGCACGTGCGGGTCGCGGGTCCGGCGGCCTGGGAGATGGCGGTGGTCTTCTCCGAGGGCTGGCAGCACGCCGGCGGCGAGCCGTTCGCGATCGAGCCGCTGCCGGCCAACGCGGCGGAGGGGCCTGGCTCGCGCATCCTCGTCCTCGATTCGCGGCCGAATCGCGGCCAGGCGGAATCGGCGGCGGTGCTGGCGGCCATCGCCGCGGCGTGCAAAGAGCGGCTGTGGATCACCAACGCCTACTTCGCGCCGGGACGGCGGGCGGTGCGCATCCTGGAGGAGACCGCCGCGCGCGGCGTCGACGTCCGGCTGCTGCTGCCGGGCCAGACCGACGTGCCGATCGTGCGGCGCGCCGCCCACGGCTATTACGGCGCGCTGCTCGAATGTGGGGCGCGGATCTTCGAGTACGAAGCGGCCATCCTGCACGCCAAGAGCCTGGTAGCGGACGGCCTGGTCTCCGTGGTGGGCTCGACGAACCTCGACTTCCGTTCCTTCCTCTTCAACGCCGAGTGCGACCTGCTGATCCTCTGCCCCGAGGTCGGCGCGACGATGGAGCGCACGTTCCGCGCGGACCTCGAAAAATCGACCGAGATCCGCCGCGCCGAATGGCGCCGCCGGCCCCTCGCCGAGAGGCTCGGCGACCGGGCGGCGCGGTGGCTTTCGCCGGTGCTGTAGAACGCGCCGCAAACCCGCGATGCCGCTTCACGTATCTTATTGAGGATGCGATCCAGCGTCCCCGTCCGCAAGACCGCCCTGCTGCTCGGGCTCGTCGGAGGCCTGCTGGCCTGCGCGGCGGGCGTCGCGCTGGC
This sequence comes from Thermoanaerobaculia bacterium, assembly GCA_036558045.1. GTDB lineage: Bacteria > Acidobacteriota > Thermoanaerobaculia > Multivoradales > UBA5704 > DATARR01. Next base: position 3,755 of record DATBGJ010000319.1, on the reverse strand, counting down.
CACGGCGCTGCTGCCCGAGTGGCGCGCGGGCGACCCGCCGGACGCGGCGTTCTTCCGCGAGCGCTACCGCCAGCTCGCGGCGCGGGCCGGCTTCGTCGCGGTGAGCGGCGAGCCGCGGATCTCCCTCACCACCGGCACCCGGCGGTCCTACGAGGTGTTCCACGCCACGGGCGCGGATGCCGCGCCGCAGCCCGCCGGCCGCACGGCGATCCACGTCGAAGCCATCCAGGACGTCCGCGGCCCGCGGGGCTGGCCGGACGGCAATCTCGGCGTCCAGTTCTCCTTCGGCGGCGAGCCGCGGTGGCTCTCGTGGTGGCACCGCGGCGTGAATCCCTTCGTGCTGCCGAGGCCCGACGAGGCGATCCGCCGCGCCGAACGCCTGGCGCCCCTGCTGCTGCGCGCCGGCGAATCCCTCGGTCCCCGGAACCTGGATTACTTCGCCGGCACGCCGCGCCTGCTCTTTCCGATCGCCGGCAGCTCGCCGCCCCAGCACCTGCTGGCGATCACGCAGCCGATGACCGCCGGACGGCAGCGCGGCAAGCTGACCGGCGAGACGGCGGCCGAGGTCGCGGCCGCGATGAGCCGCATGTTCGTGCGGGTCTTCGCCAGCACGCTCGGCTTCGTCCTGCTGCTCGGCCTGTTCGTCGTGCTGGCCTTGAAGGCGCGGCTCAGCGTCGTCAACGGCGCGCTCCTGGCGCTCGTGGCGCTGGTCACGCTGAACCCGGCGCCGACGAGCTTCTCGGGCTCCGCGGTCTTTTCCGCGTTGACGGCCGTGACGCTGGCCGCCTGGGTGTTCCTGTTGTGGTCCGCCGCCGAATCGCTGCTGCGCTCGACGGACGCGAGCTTCACCACCAGCCTGGACGCCTTGCGCACGGGACGCCTGGGTCCCCGAGGCGGCAAGTCCCTCCTCCTCGGCTTCGGTTTCGGTGCGGCGCTCGCCGGGCTGCGCCTGGCGCTCGCCGGCCTCGCCGAGACCGTGCCGGGCCTCCACGCCGCCGGTCCATCCGTGGACCTGCCGGTGTTCAGCGCGCTCGGCAGCCCGGTGGCCGACGGCGCCCGGTTGGCCGGCGGCGTGGGGCTGGCCCTCGCCCTCGCCTTCCGCCTCTTCCCCATCCGCTGGGCGCCCGTGGCGGCGGCGCTCGCGGCAGGCGCCCTGTTCTCGCCGGTGGCGGTCGAGCCCTGGGGCGCGGGGCTGGCCGGCGGCGTCCTGGTGGCGGGTCTGCTCACCTGGGTCGCGCACCGCCACGGTCTCACGGCCCTGCTCACGGCCAGCCTGGTCTCCGCCCTGCTGCCCGCGGCGATCCTCGCGGCCCTGCACCTCGCCTGGCTGCCCGGCACCTTCGCCGCCACGGCGCTGCCCTGCGCGGCCATCCTGCTGCTGGGCTGGCTCGGCCTTTCGCGCTCGGCGGTCCGCGAGGTCCAGCACCTGAGCTCGCCCGCCTTCGTCCGCCGGCTGGAGGAGGAGCGGCGCCTCAAGCACGAGATGAGCCTGCTGGCGCGCATGCAGCGCGGATTGCTGCCGCGCACGCTGCCGAAGGTCGAAGGCTATGAGATCGCCGCCCGGTCGTTGATCGCCACCGAGGCCGGCGGCGATCTCTACGACGTGCTGCGCGACGAGGAAGGCTACCTCTGGCTCGCCGCCGGCGACGTGGCCGGCCACGGCTACTCCTGCGCCATCGCCCAGGCGATGACCAAGGCGGCGCTCGCCAGCCTCGCCGGGCGCGGACGGGCGCCGTCCGAAGTGCTGCAGCGCATGGACCGCGTGCTGCGCGCCGCCGGTGCCAAGCGCAACTTCACCAGCCTCGCCCTGCTCCGCCTGCACCCCGGGACCGGCGAGGCGGTGCTGAGCAACGCCGCGTATCCGTTCCCACTGCTGGCGGCGGGCGGCGAGGTGCAGGAGCTCGCCTTCTCCGGCCTGCCGCTGGGGCAGGGTCCCGAGCGCAGCTACGAGGATTACGCCTTCCGCCTGCCGGCCGGCGGCGCGCTGGTCTTCTGCTCGGACGGGCTCTTCGAAGCCGCGGACAGCGAGGAGGCGTTCTACGGCGACGAGCGCGCGCGGAAGATCCTGCGGCTGGCCGCCGGCCGCGACGCCGGGAGCATCCTCGAAGCCCTGATGGCCGACTGGAACCACCATCTGCGCGGCGTCCAGCCGCTCGACGACACCACGGTCGTGGTGCTGAAGCGCACGGCGGAGGGCGGCCGATGAGACCGCGGAGGAGCGCGGGCGCGGACCGTCTGCTCCTGGGGATCGGGACCGGCCTCCTCGTCTTCGCGGCCGGCGCCGCCCTCGCCCTCGCACTGCTGCCCGAATGGTCGTCCGCCGTGGTGCGCCCGGAACGCTTCTTCCGCACGCAGTACCGGCGCCTCGCCAGCCACGCCGGCTTTCACCTGGCCGCCGGCGAGCCGCGGGTCTCGCTGGTGGCGGGCTTCGAGCGCCCGCCGGGACGGCGGCCACGGGCCGCGTTGCGCGCCGAGGCCGGCCATCTCGTCCGGCGCGGCGACGAGGTCCAGAGCCAGCGGCTCGAAGTCTCGTTCTCGCCCGACGGCAGGCCGCTGAAGATCACCTGGGAGGATCTTTCCGCTCCCTTCTTCACCCCGCCGGACCCCAAGCGCTTCGAACGCCTGGCGCGCGATCTCGCCTCCCACCTCCTCGCGCCGGGGGAGACCCTCGGCGAGAGCCGCCGCGGCGAAGGCCCGGGCTTCACCTCCTGGCAGCGGATCGACGTCGCCGGCAGCTCTCCGGGCGAGCACCTCTCCGTCGACATCCAGCCGCCGGTCGAGGTCGAGGTCGAACGCCTCCCCGGCCGGCTGGCCGAGGCCTCCGCCGCTCCGGAGCGCGGCACGATAGGAAAGCTCGCCGGCGTGCTGATCTATGGGCTGGTCGCCCTGGCGGTGGCGGGCGTCTTCCTCTCCCTGCTCCTGCGCAGCCGCATCGACCTGGTCAACGGCGCGATCCTCGCGGGGATCACCCTGCTGAGCGCCAATCTCCTCCGCTTCTTCGAGCTGAAGGCGGCGGCCTGGGTGAGCTTCATGCTGCTCTTCTTCTCCACTCCCTGGCGGGCGCTGGCGGTGTTCTTCGCCTGGTCGGCGGGCGAGTCGCTGCTGCGCTCGCTGCGGCCCGACTTCACCACCAGCCTCGACACGCTGCGCCTGGGGCGGCTGGGACCGCGGGGCGGCCGGTCTCTGCTCCTCGGCTTCGCCTTCGGCGGCGCCCTGGCGGGCCTCCGTCTGGCGATCTACGCCCTGGCCGCCGTCCTGCCGGGCGTCGCGCCGGCGGAGCCGAGCCTGAGCCTGCCGCTCTTCGATTTCAGCCACAGTCCGATCGGCAGCGGCATCTCCACCGCGGCCATCGCGGCGCTGGCCCTCGCGCTGGCGCTGCGCTTCCTGCCCGGCCGCTGGGCGGTGCCGGCGGCGGCCCTGCTGGCCGGGTACGTGCTCGCGCCGGTGCAGATGACGCCGTTCCCGGTCGAGCTGGCGGCGAACGCCGGCCTCGCGGGCCTGCTGGTGTGGATAGGGCGGCGGCACGGCTTGACGGCCCTGCTGGTGACGGCGGTGCTCTCGGCGCTGCTCCCCGCCGCGCTCTTCTCCGCCCGCCACCTCGCCTGGATGCCCGGCTCCTTCGTGCTGACGGCGGGGCTCTCGGCGGCGCTCCTGGCGTTCGGCTTCGCCGGCGTCGCGCGCTCCGAGGAGATCGAGACCGGGCACGTGCCGGCGCCCGCGTTCATGCGGCGGCTCGCCGAGGAGCGGCGGCTGCA
>DATBGJ010000318.1:0-6319 GCA_036558045.1 Thermoanaerobaculia bacterium | reverse complement strand
TCGGCGCCAGCATGAACCTTTACCTCTATGGCGGCGAAAATCCCATCAACAATACCGACCCTGATGGCCGTCAGCCGTACCCTCGGGCGTGCAGCCCTTCGGACATCGCGGATTGTCAGCAGGATTGCGAGCAGCGGAGGCTGAGGTACGTCGGCTGCAGCTGCTATACGCAACTCATTTGCGGCGGGCTTCTGGGATGGGTGGACTTCACCGTCGCGGAGTGCAAGGACTGGCAAAAAGGTTGTCATCCCTGCCCATGGCCGCCTCTGCCGGTGATTGACCACGTACCTCCGAGCAAACCACATTTCCCCTGCCCCGGCGACCACTGGACTTACTTCCGTTACGACCAGAGTCCGCCACCAGCATGCATCTGCCGCTTGTCGCGGCATTTTGGCGGATGCCTGTGACGATGGCCGAGGCCGCACCAACCGTACTTCATCGTTTGGGGGAGTGGTTTCGAGCACAATGCAACGGTGACTGGGAGCACCACCGAGGCGTTTCCATACAGTCCTGCGACAACCCGGGTTGGTGGGTAAAGATCGACTTGGTCGGCACTGCTCTGGAGGGCAAACCTTTCGTTGCGGTCAAGCGCGGTGATGTGGACAGCCTCGATCCTCAACCACCTTGGCTCCGATGCTACGTGGAAGCCGGCGTCTTCAACGGCGCTGGAGATACAACGACATTGGAGGAAATCCTGGAGATTTTTCTCAGGTGGGCCGAGAGCGACACCTGACCGGTCGCACTACATCTCCGCTGAGCCTTATCGATCCGACCGGCGAGATGTCGGGAATGCCCCCCTCCGTGGCATGAGAGACGATGAATGACGACCATGAACACGATACCCTTGCGGAGGTGATCGCGGCGCGCCGCCGGCTGCGCGAGGATCCCCGCTCTTCGCTCGATCGCGATCGCGTATTGCGGTGGTCCGCGAGCGGGGACATCGATGCGCTCGGTGCCTTGTCCTCTATGTTGTTCCATCCCGATGAGTCGAGGCAGATTGCACCGAGCTTGACCCTGGCGGATTATCTGCGTATCGAGCTGCCATACCTGGAGCGGTGCTTCAGGGAAGATCCGCAAGGCGAATGGGCCGATTCCCGATGGCAAGCGGGGGGGCTTCTCGCCAACTGGATCAAGAGCATCTGGCGCGACGAGCGCTTTCGCGGCTTCGTCGACACGATCCGCGACTGGCTGGCCCGGCTCTACAAATCCACCGAGGATCCGGACCTGAGGAAGTGTTTGGTGCAGGCTACCCTGGAACATGCTTTTGAAGCTCCCGGCATCGCCGAAAGGTTCGAAGCCTGGCGCGAGGATCCCATCCTCAGAGAGGCTTACGACGAGGCCAGGCTCTGGAAGGAAGGGCTGGATGAGCTCGGCATGCAGCCTGTTGACCATCGCTCGAAGCGGTGAGCCGCCTCATGCATACACGCCTGCTTTGAGCACAGGAGGGAGAACGGCGAAGGGCTCGCCGCGCCGCCACCGCTCGGTGACGGCCGGCGTGGACGGTTGGAAAAATCCGGGCGGCATCGCGAGGACCACGAAACGCTCGGCGAGCCGGCGCAGGGACGGTGTCCATTCCCCGCGCCGGATCTCCTCGTCGGCGCTGGCCGGGGCCAGCGCCGACGGCGGCAAATATCCCCAGCTCTTCCCCTGGTCGGCGACGAAGGCCTCGGAGGGGACGCGCAGCACGAGCTCGATCGCCTCGCCGCGGCGCCGCTGTGCGTAGAGCGGATTCCAGGCCGGAGGTCCCTGGCAGTGCGGCGGCGTCGCCGGCAGCTCGACGGAGGCGGGGAGCGCGCTCGCGTCCCGGGACGTCACCAAGGACAGCAACGAGGCATGGGCGAGATCCCGCGCCGCCCCGTTCGCGAGATCCGGGCCCTTTCCGGCGAGATACCTCTCGAGAGTGCGGTCGTCGGCGAGCAGGCGGTGGGGAAGGCCCGCAAAGAGCCGCGAATAGCCTTCGGGAGTGAGCGGGTCGCCGAACTGCAGCGGCCGCTCGACGTTGCGGTTGTGCAGGCCGGTGAGCACGATCGAACCGCGCGGCGCCACGACTCTCGCCAGCTCCCGGGCCGCTCCGGCCTTGTCGTCGAAGTAGTGCAGAGAGTCGACGCAGACCGCCGACGCGAACGCCTTGCTCGCGAAGGGCAGCGAGCCGTCGGCGCGGCAGCAGAGGAAGGCGCCGCCCGGCGCGCAGCGGCGGCTGGCGAGCCACAGGCCGAAGAACCAGATGTCGATGCCGAACAGCGGCTGGCCGGGAGCCATCTGGCGGAGGGTGAAGGCGGTGTGGCCGCAGCCGCAGGCGAGGTCGAGCAACGGCCCGTTCCTCTGCCGCACCAGGGAGGTCATCGCCAGGGCCGCCAGGTGGCGCGGATGGCCGAAGCGGTAGGCGAGGTAGTGGTAGTCCTCCGGCGATTGGTCGCAATAGAGCTCGAGGAGCTCGGCGGTGGTGGCCTCGCCCCCTTCGCCGAAGCCCGTCGCCGGACCCAGGTAGGCGAAGCGCGGCCGGCGGACACGCTGGTGAAGCCGCCGCAACGCGCGGCGCGCCGGCGGCATCCTGACGCGGGCTTCCAGCCCGTGTGGCAACGGCCGTCCCACCAGCGCCAGGAACGCGTGCTCGGGCTGCCCGCTCGCCAGCGCGCCGCGGACCTCGTCGAGCAGCGCCTGCCTCTCCTTGAGCAGCACCGGGATACCGCAGACGACCGGGTAGCGGTCGCAGGAGCAGCGGAGGAGGCCGTGGTAGAGATCGTTGCCGCGCTGCTCGAGAGCGCTGGCGCGGAAGTGCCCGCCACAGAAGGGACACCGGAGGAAGCCGAGGAGGTCGCGATCCACGAGAGCTCCTTTCGATAGGCCGTTATGACATATGACATGTTAGCATAGATCCCTTCACCGCACTACAATCCTCTTTCCCCCATGCGCCTCGCCTACTACAGCCCGCTGCCGCCGATGCGCTCGGGCATCGCCGACTACAGCGCCGAGCTGCTGCCGGAGCTCGCGGCGCACTGCGAGATCGAGCTCATCGTCGACGAGGGCTTCCGGCCGGCGGCGGAGCTCGCGGACCGCTTTCCGGTCCACGGCCACCGCGCGCTGCCCGCGCTGCTGGCCGCGGGGCGCTTCGACGCCGTCCTCTACCAGCTCGGCAACAACCGCGACTATCACGCGGGCGTCTACCGCGCGTCGCTCGAGCATCCGGGGGTCGTGGTGCTGCACGAGCTCGTGCTGCATCACCTGGTGCGCGACCTGACGCTCTTCGCCGGCGATCCGGAGGCGTACGTACGCGAGATGCGCTACGCCTACGGCCGCTCCGGCGAGGCCGCGGCCCGCCGCTGCGTGGCCACCGGAGTGCCGCTCGACCCCTGGAGCTATCCCTTGTTCGAACGCGTCGTCGACGCCAGCCGCGGCCTCATCGTCCACAGCCGTTTCACGCGCGACCGGGTGCTGGCCGGCCGGCCGCTCGCCCGCGTCGGCGCCGTTCCCCACCACCTGAGCCTCGGCGGGCTCGCGGATCGATCGCCCGCGTCGGCCCGTGCCGCGCTGGGCCTGGCGCCCGGCGACTTCGTCGTCTCCACCTTCGGCTTCCTCACCGCCGCCAAGCGGCCCGCGGTGCTCCTGCGCGCCTTCGCGCGCCTGCGCCGCGAGCTGCCGCAGGCGCGGCTGCTGATCGTGGGCGAGGTCTCGCCGCACTTCGACTTCGACCGCGTGCTCACGCCCGAGCTGCGCGGCGGCGTCGCCGTCACCGGCCGGCTCGACCTCGAGCGCTTCCTCCTCCACATGCGGGCCTGCGACGTGGCGGTGAACCTGCGCCATCCCACCTCGGGCGAGACCTCGGGCACGGTGATCCGCCTGCTCGGGCTGGGCAAGCCGCTCGTCGTCAGCGACGCCGGCGCCTTCGCCGAGATCCCCGACGACTGCTGCGCCAAGGTGGGAGTGGACGACGCCGAGGAGGACCTGCTGCTCGCCTATCTCCGCCACCTCGCCGCCGACGAGCCGCTGCGCCGGCGCATGGGGGAGAACGCCCGCCGCCACGCCGAGGCCCATCACGCCATCGCCGGCTCGGCCCGCGGCTACGCCGATTTCCTGCGCCAGACCGTGGAGAGCGGGGCCGCGCCCTTCCGCGCCCTCCCCCCCCTCGCCCCGTATCCCGACGAGGACCTCCTCTCCGACCTCCTCCGCGAGGCCGCCGCCGACCTCTCCGACCTCGGCGTCGAAGAGGCGGACGATGAGGTGCTGCGCGAGATCGCGGCCGCGGTGGTGGAGATGGATCTGGATGACGGGTAGGGTTCCTTTTTCCTGGATCCGCGCGAACGCTCCGCGACAAATGTACCCATGCGCGTCTTTTTGTCCCAATCCCTCGGTAGACCGCGGCAGAATGGAGGTTTCTGGGGGTCTGCCGGCGGCCTGGCTGTTCTTGCCGGGGCAAATTGTCGCGCTCCCGTTTGGGGCGTTCTGGGAGCCGGATCGACTCTTCTCTGCGAAACGACAGAAAACAAAGGGGTTGGAGGATCGGCGGGGCAGGGGTGCCAAGCTGGCAGCGGCCTTGCGATAGGGGGTGGGCGGATGAGGAGGAATGCCATGCTAGACTCCGTTCGGAAGCACGTTGCCGTTCCCTATGTGCCGGTCAAGGTGCTGCTGTCCGTGGGTTCGCTCGCCAGCTTCGGCTGGTTGTTGTCTCACGACCTGGTCCACCCTATCGTGATCTACGCTTTGCAGCTCTATCTTTCGTTTTGATCTAGCCCGGGGCGGCCCACGACATGGCTGAAGTGGTCTTGCGGGAGGAACAGCTCGCGCTTCCCATGGTCCCCGAGATGGAGATCGAGGCGAGCAGGATCGCCACCTCGATCGCCGAGTCGATCCGGATGAGTCCGGATAGAATCGACGAGGTCCGCATGGCGGTGGTCGAGGCCTGCATCAACGCCTTGGAGCACAGCCGCGCCTCCGACCGCGAGGTCTTCGTGACCTTCCAGGTCCTGGGGGACACGGATCCGGAGAAGCTGCGCATCATGGTGCACGACAACGGGATCGGCTTTGCTCCGGACGACATCGAGGAGCCCACCATTGAGGGTAAACTCAAGGCCATGCGCAAGCGCGGCTGGGGGTTGAAGATCATCCGGGGTCTGATGGACGAGGTGGAGATCCGCTCCGGCGCCGAGGGGACGACTGTCGTCATGAGCAAGCTGCGATGAAAGCGGGGGCGAACCGATGACCGAGAGCCTCAACGTCACCGTGGATCGCCGCGATGGTTTGGCGGTGATCTACACGGAGGGGTATATCAACAACCAGGGAGGCGAGGAGATCGCCAAGTTTGCCTACGAGCTCCTCGACCAGGGATACAAGGTGCTGCTGCTCAACCTGGCGGGCACCAAGATCGTCAACTCGATCGGCATCTCGATCCTCATCGAGATCATCGAGAAGATGATCGAGATCAACGGCAAGCTGGGCTTCTGCTGTCTGACGCCGACGATCGAGAAGACCTTCCATATCATGGGCTTGGCGCAGTACGCGCCCATCTTCCCCGACGAGACGGCGGCGGTGGCCCAGATGCGGGCTGAGTGAATCCGGGAGGCGAAATGGAGGGCTCCGCGCCGGCCGGCATGGTCGTCCAAGCCTGGGACGAGCTGCTGGCCCTCTCCCGCGACGACGCGAACGAGCGCCAGCTCCTGGAGCGGCTGCTCGACCTCTGGTGCCAGCAGCGCGGCGCCGCCGCCGCCGGTCTCTACCTGGAGAAGGGGGACCTGCTGGAGCGCGAAGCCGCGGTGGGCGACGGCCTGCCGGACTTCCTCGCGCCGGCCGAGGCGGCCGGTGAGTACGGCAGCCTGCCGTTCGCCGGCGGGCGGCTCTTCTACGCGCCTCGCGAGGCCCGCGGCGCCGGGGAGGCCGGCGCGAGCGATCCGCTCACCGTGCTCCTCGCCGCCGCGCTCAAGAGCTGCCGCCTGCGGCAGGACCTGAAAGAGCAGCAATTCCAGGTGAACTACCGGGTGGTCGAGCTGGAGGCCCTCTACGACGTCGGCCTCGCGGTGGCCTCGACCCTGGATCTCGATCGGCTCTCGGAGCTGATCCTGCTGCAAGCCGTCTCGCTGCTCGACGCGCGGCGCGGCGCCCTCTACATCCTGGAGAACGGCCGCTACCGCCTGGACCGTACGTTCGGCGGCGAGGCGGCGCCCTGGTTCGCCGGCGACGATCCGGAGCTGCACGAGTTCCTCGCCGGCGGCGGACCCGCGCCGCCCAACCTGCTGCCGGGGGCTCTCCACCTGCTGGGCGTGCCGATCGAGGTGGACAGCGGTCCCCGCGGGCTGATCGCCGTGGGCGACAAGGAGAGCCGCCGCGG
>DATBGJ010000317.1:0-7076 GCA_036558045.1 Thermoanaerobaculia bacterium | reverse complement strand
TCCCTTGACCTGGGCCTTCTCGATCAGGGAGATCAGCGCCGGAGAGGCTTGCTGGCCGCTCCGCTTGGCGATCGCCTCGACGACCTCGTCGGCGTGGTCCAGCCCGAGTTGGGCGGCGACGGTCATCCGCTGCTCGGGCGTCATCTTGCGCAGCAGGGCCCAGGCGCGGCCGATGATCTTCAGCCTCTCGAAGGGAGAGTAGGTCCGCCCGAGTTGGTCCACCAGCTCGGGCAAGGTGGAAGGCGGCTGCACGGCGGTCTACCTCACGCCCCTCGCGGCGATTTCGTCTCGGCGCGCACCATGCCTTCCGTCACGGCGGCGGGGACCTTCGAGACGTCCTGGAGGAAGCGTTTGAGGTCCACGCCCGCGAGCTGCTCCATGATCGGCGAGAGCTGCGAGAGCACCTGCACGACGTCCTGACTGAGCTTGGCCGCGCCCGTGCCTTCGTGGCCGTTGCCCTGGCTGATGATGGTGGTGGCGCCGGCGCGCGACAGCGGCTCGGAGATGGCGGCGGCGATCTCCGGCAGCACCTTCAAGGCCTCGATGGAGAGGCCGGCCTCGTTGTAGAGCTTGAGGGCCTCGGCGAGCAGCCGGCGCGCCGCCGCCTCGGCCTCGCCCTTGGCCTGGATCGCCTCGGCCTCGGCGAGACCGATGTTCCTCCGCATCACCGACTCGGCCTCCGCCTTGGCGAGGCCCTCGGCCTTCACCGCCTGCGCCGCCTCCTCACGCCGCTTGCGCTCCGCCGCGGCCTGGCGCTCGACGCGGTACTGGTCGGCGTCGGCGAGGCGCTCGGTCTCGTACTTCTTGGCGTCCGCCTGCTCGCGGATGGTGGCGTTGAGCTCCAGCTTGCGGCGCTCGACCTCCTTGTCGGCGATGGTGATGTCCTGCACCTTGGTCTCCATCTCGCCGGCCTTGACCGCCTGCGCCCTGGCCACGTCCACCTCTTTCTGGATGGCCGCCCGCTTGAGCGACAGGGCCTTCTCGGCGTCGGCGATCTCGGTGTCCACCCCGAACCGCTTCTGCTCCTTCTGCTGGCGCGCGGTCTCCTCCTCGATCTTGGCCTCGCGGTCGGCCAGCGCGGTGGCGATGCGGGCATTCTTCAGCGCCTCTTGAATCTTCGGCTGGCCGAGCGAGTCGAGATAGCCCTCGGCGTCCTGGACGGCCTGGAAGACGAAGGACTTGAACTCGAAACCCATGCCTTCGAGGTCGAAGTGGGCCTCGTCGCGGACCTTCTCCTGGAAGCGCTTCTGGTCGCGGTATAGCTCCTCGAGGCTCAGGGTGCCGATGATGCCGCGAAGGTGGCCGGCGACGGTCTCCTGGATGGTCGAGCGGACCTGCTCCGGTGGCACGCCGAGGAAGCCCTCCGCCGCCTTGCGGATGTGCTCGATGTCCCCCTTCACCTTGACCTGGGCCACCGCCTTGACGTTGATCGGGATGCCCTGGTTCGTGTAGACGTGCTGGAGGTCGATGTCCAGCGTCATCATGCGCAGCGAGAGCAGCTTGTACTGCTCCCACGCCGGGAAGACGAAGGTGCCGCCGCCGCGCACGATGCGGAAGCCCTCCGTCACTCCCTTTTCGTCCTTGACCTTGGCGCCGAACATCTTCCGGCGGCCGTAGACGATGAGCGCCTCGTCAGGCCCCGCCTTCTTGCGCAGCATGCGGGCGAGGATGACGTAGAGGACGAAGACCCCGATAACGAGGAGAAAGATGCTGAAGGCTGAGGCCATGAAATCCATGGTGACCCCTTTCGCTGAAGATGGAAGAAATCCTACCATCTCCAGGGTATGCGTCCCCTGGGGCCGTCACCGCGGGGCCGCGCGGCGAGAAGCATAAATTGCCGGTTCGAGAAGCAGCATACCCATGAACCTCTCCCCCGTCCTCCGCCTGCTCTATCGCGGACCCCGCGGCGCCGCGCCCGGCGTGGTGAATCCGTACCGGGAGGCCTTCCCGGAGCTGGATGGCCCACGGGCGGCACAGGGCCGGCGGGAGAACCTGGAGGCGTATCTCGAACGCGTGGAGGTGCCCCGGCTGGTGCTGCTCGGCGAGGCTCTGGGATTCCGCGGCGGACGGTTCTCGGGGATCGCTTTCACCAGCGAGCGCCAGCTCGCCGGGCCGGCGGAGCGGCGGCTGCCTTGGGGCGGCTCGCCGTTCCGCGCCACCAGCCGCAATCCGGCCCTCTGGCTGGAGCCTTCGGGCAGCATCGTCTGGGGCGCCCTGGGCGGCGAGGCGCGGGGAGCGCTGGTGTGGAACGTCTTTCCCTGGCATCCCTACGGCGCCCGGGGACCGCTCAGCAACCGCACGCCGGAGCGCGGCCTGGTGACGGCGAACCTGCACGTGCTGGAACGGCTGCTGGCGGAGATCGACGGCGCCCGCGTGCTCGCCGTCGGCCGCACGGCCCAGGCGGCGCTCGCGGCGCTCGGCGTCGCAGCCCCGGCGCTGCGGCACCCGGCGCACGGCGGGGCGGAGGTCTTCCGCCGGCAGTTGCGGGATTGGACCGCTCAGCCGATGCGCGCGTCGAGCAGGTCCAGCACCTCGCCGTCCCTCTCGGCGTCGAACTTGCGCGCGAAGTAGTACGGGCCGCTGGTGAGGAGCGGCAGGTCTTGCGCCGTCAGGGTGCGCGGCCGGCCATCCTTGCTCCCGGCCATGTCGACGTACCGCAAGTCGTCGTTCGCCAGCCGAAAACGCCCGCTGTTGACGAGCAGGGTCTGCACCACCGCCTCGTCGGGACAGATGGTGCGGCGGAACCATTCGATCAAGCCGTCCTCATTGTGGCGGCGCTCGGCCAGGTACTCGGTGCAGGCCCGGCGGAGCACCGTCCACTGGGTTCCGGCGTAGCACCGGACGTTCTCGTCGAACGGCTGCCGCCGGCGTACGCCGAGGCGCGGCCCATACGTCAAGTGGCAGTGGACGAGCCGCTGCAATCCATTGCCCGCGCGGAGCAGGCGCAGCGCCGGGCGGGCCCACCCGGGAGCATCGGAGTATCGGTAGTGGTAGCGCACGACGCCCTGGCGGCGGCGCCCCCAGGGGTTCACCGGATCGGCGGCGTCCCAGAAGCGGAGGAAACCGTCGTGCTCGGTGGCGGCGAGGAGCTCCTCGAAGGTCCGCAGCGGCCGGGTCGGATAGTCTTGCGCCGAGAGATAGACGAGCCAGTCGTAGTCGATCCCATGCCGGGTGAGCCAGTCCACGGCGTCGAAGTACGGCTCGATGAGGGAGAAGTAGCCGCGTTTCCCCCGCTCGCGAAAGGCGAAGACGTCGACGCCGAGCGCCTGGCGCAGCTCGTCCGCCGAGGCATGGCCGGCGAATCCGTCGTGGCCGATCAGGATGAAGCTCCCGGGGCACGAGCGCTGGAGGGTCGCGACCAGCCGGCGCGCCTGGGACGGGCCGAGATGGTTCTGGATGAAATAGCAGACCCGCGTGGGGGGCGTTCCCATAAATCCCTTTCGGTGTTAAGCTTATAGGAGCTTCTCGATGCGGCCCGCCAGCCGCAGGAGGTTTCGCCATGCGCTTTCGCGTTGGGACCCTGCTTCTCTCCCTGGCGTTGCTCGCCCTGCCGGCGGCGGCGGACGTCTACCACGTGGTGCTCAAGAACGGTTCGGAGGTCCTGACCGAGCGCCAGCCGGAGCAGGCGAGCTTCGATCCGAATATGGTCCTCCTGCTGACCGAGGTGGGCAACTGGGTGGGCTTCGCGAAGGACGAGATCGAAAGCATCCGCGCCGAGAATCCGGCTGACGGCTACGGCGTGCGCATCAGCGACAACGCCATCGCGCTCGGCTGGTCGCCGAACGATCTGCCGGGAGCGGAGGAGAAGCCGGCCGACGTCAACGACCGCTTCGCCAGCATCGCCGAGCGGATGCTCGAGGCCGCGGAGAGGCAGCAGAGCTACTCGATCAATCAGTTCGTGCAGCCGGATGAGACGCAAGGCATTCCGGCGAGCTTCGGGGGCTATACCGGCGGTACGACCTCGGGGTTCAGCGGTCTTCCCCTGAACCAGGCTCCCCTCGATCAGCAGGACCGCATCACTCCGGTGATGCCGCCGCAACAGTAGCGTTCGATTGCGTCCCCCGCCGTGGGGGACCTCTTTGACAACCCAGACGGTGCGGTGACGCCCAAGCCTCTCCCAGCCGGAGAGGTCCTCGCGTCTCGAGAGGGAAGCCGGTATGAAGCCGGCGCGGCCCCCGCCACTGTAACCGGGTACGAAACCGGAAGCGCCACTGCGCGGGCGCGATCCCCTGAACCGGGGGGTTGCCCGCGTGGGAAGGCCCGGGAGTAGGCCGATCCGGAAGCCAGGAGACCTGCCGCACCGTCCGAACGCCTCCCGCGGGGTGCGGGCGAGGGCCGCCCGGTGCTCCGTGCTCCTTCCGCCCCACCCCCCGCGTGGGGCGTTCGCTTTTGAAAGGAGCACGCGATGCATCGGCTCTCCCTGATTCTCCTCGCCGGTGTCCTCGGGGGCGGACTGCCGGTCCTGGCGCAGCAACCGGCGCAGGATCCGGATCCGGTCCCTGTCTTCAAGGACACCGTCGTCGTCAGCGCCTCGCTGGAGTCCGAGGAGCGGAAGGACGTCCCCGCAGCCATCACCGTCATCGATCGCGAGGAGATCGAAGCCCGGCAGGCGGTCGAGCTGCCGGACCTGCTGGCGGCCGTTCCCGGCGTGCTGCCGGTCCAGACGGGCTCCGCCGGCCAACAGATGTCGGTCTTCACGCGCGGCGCCGAGTCCGACCAGACGCTGCTGCTGTGGAACGGCATCCCGCTCAATGATCCCTTTTTCGGCGCCATCAACTGGCAGTTCGTGCCTCTCGACGGGGTGGAAAAGGTGGAAATCGTGCGCGGCCCCTTCAGCGCGCTCTACGGCAGCAACGCCGTGGGCGGCGTGGTGCAGGTGTTCAGCGGCGCGCGCCAGGGCGGCACCCTGCACCTCGAGCGCGGCGGCAACGGCTACGGTCGCGGCGGTTTCTTTGCCGGCAAGGATCATGGCCGCCTGCGTCTGGACGGCACGGGCAGCATCCGGCGCGGCCACTTCGAGCTCGACAACGACTTCTTCTACTACGACGAGGGGACTCTGCGGGCGCTGTGGACCCTGGCCCCGGGGATGAGCCTCGGCGTGCTCGGGCGGGTGAACGAATCGCGCACGGGCATCCCGCTCTCCGGCGGCCAGCCGACGCCAAACCGCGAGATCAACTGGCTGGAGCACGAGGTGGCGGTGCCCTTCCGCTTCGAGCGCGGCGCGTGGGAGATCGAGAGCCAGCTCTCGCAGACGCGGTTCAACAACGACTTCACCGATCCGGACGATCCGTTCGGCGCCATCGATTCGGCCACCAAATCCGAAGCCCGCCGCGGCCGCGCCGTGGCCACCTGGACGGCGAGCCGCGACCTCTGGATCGCCTTCGGCGGCGATTGGGAGCGCCTGGAAGCCACGAATAGCTCGGGATCCCTCACCCAGGTCGACGCCGCCAGCCAGCGCACCTGGGCGGCCTTCGGCCAGGCGAGCTGGGGCCGCGGGCCGCTGCGTCTCGATCTCGGGCTGCGGCGCGACGACAACGACGTCTTCGGCGCCGAGACCAGCCTGCGCACCGGCGCCGTCTTCGCGCTCGCTGCGGGCACGCGGCTGCGGGCGAGCTACGGCGAGGCGTTCCGCGCGCCTTCGCTGGGCGATCTCTTCTTCCCCTTCTTCGGCAATCCGGACCTGCAGCCGGAGCGCTCGAAGAGCTGGGAGCTCGGAGTCGAGCGCGAGGCCGGAGACTGGCGCTTCGCCGTCACCGGCTTCGAGAGCCGCCAGCGCAACCTCATCGACTTCGATCCCGTGACCTTCGTCGGCGTCAACGTCGGCCGGGCGCGGATGCGCGGCGTGGAAGGGGAGGCGGGCTTCCGGCATGGCATCTACATGGCGCGCTTGAACGGCACGTATCTCGACGCCGAGGACCTGGACGCCGGGAGGCCTCTGCAACGGCGGCCGAAGCACAGCGCGAGCCTCCTCCTCATGGCGCGGCCGGGCGACTGGACCTTCAATCTCGAAGGCCGCTACGTGGGAGCCCGGCCGCAGCTCGACGAGGTGACCTTCGCCATCCGCGACAATCCGAGCTACACGCGAGTGGATCTCGCGGTCCGTTGGCAGGCGCGCCCCAAGTTCGCCCCCTACGCCCGCGTCGAGAACGTCGCCGACGCGGAGTACGAGGAGGTGCTGCGGTACCCCGCTCCGGGGAGGACGGTGATCGGGGGCTTGGCGTTTGAGTTCTAACTTTCTCCTTCCCCCTCTCCAGCTCCGCTGGAGAGGGGGCCAGGGGGTGAGGTCTCGAAGGGCACGCCGCGCCGCCCTCCTCCTTCCCCTTGTACTCCTCATCCTTTCCGGGTGCGATCGCATCTCCGTCGACCGCGCCGCGGGCACGAAACTCGAGCCCATCCCCCGCCGCATCATCGCCCTCACCCCCAGCCTGGTGGAGACCCTCTTCGCCTTGGGGCTGGGCGACCGGGTGGTCGGCGTGGGCGATTACGTCTTCTGGCCTGCGGAGGCGGCGCGCAAGCCGAAGATCGGCGGCCTGTTCAATCCCAACCTGGAGCGCATCGTGTCGCTGAAGCCGGACCTCGCCGTGCTCCTGCCCAGCGAGCGGGACCTCGCCACCCGGCTCAACCCCCTGGGCGTGGAGGTCCTCGTGGTGCCGGACGAGACGCTGGCCGAGGTCGAAGGCTCCTACCGCACCATCGCGCGCCGCTGCGGCGTGCCCGCGGCCGGCGAGCGGCTGGCCGCGCGGTGGCAGGCCGCTCTCGCGCCCCGGCCGCTGCCCGGTCCGCCGCTCAAGGTGATGATTTCCGTGGGCCGGTCCGCGGGACGGCTCGGAGAGGTGACGGCGGCGGGACGGAGGACCTTCTATGACGAGCTGCTGACCCGGCTCGGAGCGGTCAACGTCTTCGCCGACGCGCCGACCCGCTATCCGCAGGTCGGCTTGGAGGAGATCGTGGCGCGCAAGCCGGACTGGATCCTCGAGCTGCGTCCGGATCCACTGACGCCGGAGAAGAAAGCCGCGGTCATCAGGGATTGGTCGGCGCTGCCGGAGATTCCGGCGGTGAAGAATGGACGGGTGAAG
>DATBGJ010000316.1:0-2171 GCA_036558045.1 Thermoanaerobaculia bacterium | reverse complement strand
AGAGGGAGGCGCAGGGACGGCGCTCTCTCGGCCAGCCAGCCCGCGAAAAAGGCGAGGCCGTAAATAGCCGCGATGAGGCACGGCAGGATGTACCAGGAGAAGAAGGGCACGCCGAGCAGAGGGTAGGCGACGGCCATGGCGAGGCCGAAGAGCGCGAGGAGCAGGCCCGGCCGGCCGGCTCTCTTCGCGAGGGGCCAGAGCCCGGCGGCGCCGCAGATCAGCATCACCGGCCACTCGGCGCCGAAGTGGCGGCCGATCGGCACGAAGGCCCGCGGCCAGAAGCGAACGCCCGACCAGGGATTCACCGCCGCCTTCGCCATGTCCGTCTTGGCGCCGATCGTGTTCGGCAGCGGCGATCCGAAGTAGAGCCAGGCGGAGAGCAATCCGGCCGCGACGACGGCGCCGGAGGCCAGGATGAAGCGCCAGGGCATACGCTTGTCTTTCCAGAGGAGGATGAGCGCGAGGAGCGCGACTCCGATCGCGGCGTCCGGCCGCACCCAGACCGCGGCTCCGGCCAGCAGACCGGCGGCGATCATCCTGCGCTCCGCCAGCTTCGCCGACAGGAGGAGGAGCAGGAGGACGAGCGGCGCGGCGGCGCCGTGGTTGCCCCATACGTACGAGGAGATCAGCAGCAGCGAGCCGCCGAGGATGGGCTCGATGCGATGGCCGCGGCTCCAGCCTTCGAACAGGACGATCGCCGCGATGCCGACGAGGGACGCGGAAAAGACGACGGCGCCGAGGAGCGGCACGGGCAGGCGGGTCACGAAGTGGAGAGCGGCGAGGAGCAGTCCGAGTCCTGGATCCGTCGTGCCGAAGACCCGCTCGCCGGGATTGAAGACGAAGCCGTGGCCCTGCGCGAGATTCCGCGCGTAGCGGTAGGTGATGTAGAAGTCGTCGGAGGTCCAGCCGCCCAGCCGCGCGGCGAAGAGAGCGGCGACCGCGCACCAGAGGAGGACCGGGATCAGCCAGAGATGGCGGCGCCTCCCGTCCACTAGGCCGCCACCCGCTCGGCCTCCCGCAGCACGCTCAGGAAGTTGCCTCCGAGGATCAGCTTCACTCCCGCCTTGTCCACTCCGCGCTCCAGGAGAGCGGCGGTGAGGGCGGGGAACTTGGAGACGTCCTCGAAGCCTTCGAGGGCGTCGGGGATGCCGTCGAAATCGGTGCCGATGCCGGTGTGCTCCTCGCCGCCGAGATCGATCAGGCGGATGACGTGATCGACGAAAGCCGCGAGCGGAACCCTGGGCAGGGGGTGCTCATCGAGCAGGCGCGCGCGCTCCTGCCAGACCTTCCGCGGCTCGCGGAGGTACTCCTCTTCGGTGGCCTCCAGTTGCGGCTTGAGCTCTTTCATGCGTTCGCCGTCCGCCCGCGACGCCGCATTGCTGACGAAGGCCGGATAGGAGTTCGCCATCACCAGGCCGCCCTTGCGCGCGATCTCGCGCACGAGATCGTCCGGCAGGTTGCGCGGGTGGTCGCAGATCGCCCGGCAGGAGCTGTGGCTCGCGATCACCGGGCCGGGCGCTACGTCGAGGACGTGCGTCACGGCGCGGTCGGAGACGTGCGAGACGTCGGGCAGGATGCCCATGCGGCTCATGCGCCAGACGAGCGCTTCGCCTTCCGTCGAGAGGCCGCCGTGGCGGGGCTCGTCCGTCGACGCGTCGCACCATTCGTGGGAGGCCCAATGGGTGAGGGTGACGTAGCGGACGCCGATCTTCGCGCAGTGGTCGAGCGCACCAGGAACCCCGAGCGGCCGGCCGTTCTCCAGCCCGAAGAGGACCGCCACCTCGCCGCGCGCCGCCGCCCGCTGCAGGTCGTCGGCCGCGGCCACCTGCACGAGCTGGCCCGGGATGAGGGCCTTCTCGGCGACCTCATAGAGCTTCAAAGCATGCGTCCATCCCGGCTCCGGCTCCAGCGAGGCCGGCACGTACAGAGCGAAGACCAGCGCGTCCACGCCGCCTTCCCGCAGGCGGGGGAGGTCCACATGCCGGTCCGCCAGCCGCTGCGAGAGGTCTGCCGGCGCCTCCCACAGCCGGGTGGGGACGTCGGTGTGGCCGTCGATGACGAGGGTGTCGTGGTGGAAATCCATGGGGACGTAGTGTATCTGGGCCTCAACGTCCATCGACCTCCTGCAGGCCCTCATCCTCGGATCGGCCCCAGGGAATTCCCACCCTCCT
>DATBGJ010000315.1:0-8532 GCA_036558045.1 Thermoanaerobaculia bacterium | reverse complement strand
GTCGAGACCCTCCGGCGCCGCGGCGTCCGCTTCGCCGGTCCGGTCGCGGGTCCGCTGGCCTCGGGCGAGGTGGGCATGGGGCGCATGGCCGAGCCGGAGGAGATCGTGGACGCCATCGAGGCCGCCGCCGGCGAGGGGCCGCTCGCGGGCCGCGCCGTGCTGGTCACCGCCGGCCCGACGCACGAGCCGGTCGATCCGGTGCGCTTCCTGGGCAACCGCTCGAGCGGGAGAATGGGATTCGCCCTCGCCGCCGAGGCGGCACGGCGCGGCGCCCGGGTGGTGCTGGTCGCGGGGCCGGTCTCCCTGCCGACTCCTCCGGGGGTGAGCCGGGTGGACGTCGTCACCGCCGCCGAGATGGAGCGCGCGGTGCGCGAGCACGCGCCGGCGGCGGACCTCATCGTGATGGCGGCGGCCGTGGCCGATTACCGTCCCGGCCGGCCGGCGGCGAGCAAGATCAAGAAGGAGAGCGGTCCGCCGGTCCTCGCGCTGGAGGAGAACCCGGACATCCTCGCCGGCCTCCGCGAGCTGGCGCCGCGCGCCGTTCTCGCCGGCTTCGCCGCCGAGACCGAGGACCTGGAGCGGAACGCCCGCGCCAAGCTGGAGAAGAAGCGGGCGGATTTCCTCGTCGCCAACGACGTCTCCCGCTCCGACATCGCCTTCGAGAGCGAGGAGAACGAGGTCACCGTCTTCCGGCGCGAAGGCGAGCCCGTGTTCTTCACCCGCCGGCCGAAGATCGCGCTGGCGGCCTCGCTCTTCGACCTGTTCGCGGCTAAACTCTCCAGCCGTGAGCGGGAATCCCCAGCCGGGCCTCGCTGAGCTCCTCGCCTATCTCGGCGAGATGGGCTACGGCGAGCTCTATCTCAAACCCTCCGGCGGAAATCGCGCCGCCGCGCCTCCCCTGGAGGGTGAAGCCGCGGCAAGGGCCGCCGAGCTGGCCGCCCTGTGCAGCGCGGCGGACGGCTGTACCCGCTGCCGGCTCGCCGAGGGGCGGACCCGCGTCGTCTTCGGCGCCGGCAACCCTGCCGCCGACCTGATGTTCATCGGCGAGGGGCCTGGGGCCGAGGAGGACCGCCAGGGCCTGCCGTTCGTCGGCGCCGCGGGCGAGCTGCTCACCCGCATCATCCAAGCCATCGAGATGAGCCGCGACGAGGTCTACATCGCCAACGTGGTGAAGTGCCGCCCGCCCGGCAATCGCGACCCGCAGCCCGACGAGGTCGCGGCCTGCCGTGGCTATCTCGAGCGCCAGATCGCGCTGGTGCGGCCCAAGGTCATCGTGGCCCTCGGCCGCATCGCCGCCCAGACCCTCCTCGGCAACGACATGCCGATCGGCCGCATGCGCGGCCGCTGGTTCCGGGTGCAGGACGTTCCCACCATGGTGACCTACCATCCGGCCGCCCTGCTGCGGAACTCCGCCCTCAAGCGCCCGACCTGGGAAGACATGCAGCTCGTGCGCGATTTCCTTCGCTCCGGCTCTCCCCCGAGCCCATGATGCTGCCTTCGCTATAAGCTGGACAGCTATGGCCGGGAATGTTAAGTTGGTTCCTACGCCAATTTCGTTCTCATCCGTATGGTCACTCCGGAGCTCAGCGAGACCGCCTTACCCTTCGAGGAGTTCCTCCGGTCCGTAGAGCCCAAGCTCAAGCGCCTGCTGGCCCAGTACCGCATTCCGAGCGAGGACGCCGAGGACGTTCTGCAGCAGGCGCTGCTGGCGCTGCTCTACCAGTGGGAACGGGTGCGCGATCCCGAGAGCTGGCTGTTCGGCACCGTCAAGCGCCACTGTTTCATGTACTGGCGCATGCGCCGGCGGCGGATCTACTCGGCGGTGGACTCGACGATCCTGGAGTGGCTCTCCGAGCCGCTGGCTCCCTCCCAGGAGCGGGCGGATCTCCTCAACGACCTGGAGAGCTTGATCGATCGTCTGCCCACCCGCTGCCGGTCGTTGCTCCGCCTGCGTTTCCGGCTCGGTTACGAGCCGCTCGAAGTGGCGCGCAAGCTCGGTTACCGCGCGTCGAGCATTGGCAAGGTCACCACCCGGTGCCTCGCGGCTCTCTCGCGTGAGCTGCTGGCCTCCGGGTTGACCGACGGTCTGCCCAACGCGGAGACCCGCCGCGCCCGCTGACGAGGCAGATGTCCGAGCCTTTTCATCTCTTCCCTCAGCTCGACCGGCTGGTGGACAGGATCGAATCCCTGGACGCTCCCTTCGTGCAGCTCTGGGGGTGGCCGGGGAGCGGCAAGACGACCGTGCTGGAGGCGCTGCTCGCGCGGCACGCCGGCCGCGGCTTGGCGCTGCCCCTGGCTGCCCTCGCCGAGGAGGCAACCCTCCGCCAAACCTTGGAAACGGCGGGCGTCCGCTGGTTCGTCGTGGCCGGACGGCCTGAAGAGGGCAGGCTCGCCGCAGCCGAGCGCTGGCTGCGCCCGGGGCAGCGCCTCGTCTTCGCCGCCGAGCGGCGAGGGCGCTCGCAAGCCGTCTCCGGCGAGGCCGTGCCGCCCCAGGAGCTGCTGCTCACGGCGGCCGAGGTCGCCGCGTTGGGCCATCTCATCACGGGAGAGCATCTCGCTCCAGAGGCCGCGCAGTCCCTTTGGCAGGCGACGGACGGCTGGTATCGTCCGCTCCGTCTGGCCTTCGAGGCCACCGGCGGATTGGGATTGGAAGACGCTGGAACGGAGGCGATCCTGGAGATCCCCGCCGTGCGGCTCTTCTGCCGCCACGAGGTCCTGGACGCCTTTGCGGAAGAGGAGCGCAGCCTGCTGCTCGAAGCCCAGGAGGAGCGGCCCGCGAGCGGCGGGAAAGGGGCTTGGAACCTGATCGACGAGCGCGGGCTGTGGATCGAGGGGCCGGAGAGGGACCGCCTGCCGCGGCTCCTGGCCGCGGCACTCGGCCGGGAGCGCCGGCGGCGGCGTTCCGCGAGGCCCGCCTCGTCCGCCGCCGCTCCGGCATCCGCCGAGAGCCGCCTCGTCTACAAACTCGGTCTGCTCGGCAGCCCGCTCGTCCGCCAGCGGGACGAATCCGGCGAGCGCGATCTCAACTGCCGGCTCCGCCGCTCGCTCCAGGTTCTCGCCTTTCTCGCCTCTTCGCCCGGCTTGCAGGCCGGGCGCGAGGAATTGGTCGAGGCTGTCTGGCCCACGGAAGGCGAGCGCACCATCGAGCGCAACTTCCACCCGACCCTCAGCCACCTGCGCCGGGCCTTGGAAGGCGGGCAAAGGAGCAAGGATCGGCCGGCGCCCTTGCTCTTCCGCGGCGGCATCTACCAGCTCAATCCGGAAGTCATGTGGGAGATCGACGCCCTCGATCTCGGCCGGCTCGTGGAGGAGGGCCGCGGGCAGGAGAAGCGCGGCGAGCTGGCGGCGGCGGTCGAGACCTGGCGCAGGGCCTGGAAGCTCTACCGCGGTCCCTTTCTCCAGGGACACTACGAGGCCTGGATCGCCTCACGGCGGGAGAGCTACCAACGCCACTACCTGGATATGCTCCGTGACCTGGGAGACCTTTATATCCGTCTCGGCCAACCCGAAGAGGCGATGGACATCTACCGCACGAGCCTGATCGAGGACCCTCTCCAGGAACGCATCCACCTCGCCGTCATGCGGCTCTATGCGCAACAGGGACGCCGCGACCTCGTGCGCCGGCAATACGACAACCTCTGCCGCATCCTCCTCAAAGAGCTGGGGGAAGAGCCCATGCCCGAGACAACCCGCGACTACCACCGGCTGATGGCATGAGATTGCGAGCTCTGCGCGACGCCTGCCTCGGCGGCTTCCTCTACGGCTCGCTGCTCTACGGCGCCGTCCTGTCGCTGGTGCACGTCGTCCACAACCATCTCGGCTCGGCGCGCGACGCGCTGATCACCTATGGCGTCTTCCTCCTGCTCTACGGCCTCTGGGGCGCCGCCTTCTTCGGCCTGGCGGGCCTCCTCTCGGGGCTCTCGCCGAGGCGCGGCATCCCCTTCGGCCTGTTCCTCTTCAACCTTTTCTTCTGGGAGGCCTTCTTCCTCTACGGCCTGACCTACGACCAGGCGCCGTTCCGGCCCGACGGCCGCTTCGGAATGGCCGCGGTCCTCCTCCTCCTCGCGATCCCCATCGCTCTCGCCGCAGCCCTCGCCTCGTGGCTGGCGTTCCGGCTGCTGAAGGGGCTGTGGAGCCGCGACCGGTTGGAACGGGCGGTCGTCATCGCCCTGCTGGCGGGCCTCGCGGCGCACGCCGCGGCGCCGCTCTACGCGCGGGAGCCCGCCAGGCGCGTGCCGCCAGCGCCGCGGCTGCGCGCCATGGACACCGGTCTCAAGGTGGTCCTCGTCGGCTTCGACGGCGCGGATTGGCGGGTCCTCCGGCCGCTCCTGCAGAAGGGCGAGCTGCCCGCGTTCGCCGGCCTGGTGCACGACGGCGCGAGCGGCGATCTCGCCACCATCCACGACTCCAACTCGGCCGTCATCTGGGCCTCCATCTACACCGGCGCGACTCCCAAGCGTCACGGCGCGCTCGACTTCTACCGCATCCGCCTGCCGGGCATGGCCTCGCCCGGGCTGTTCCCGGTTCACCGCACCTTCTTCAAGGAGCTCTCCGACCTCGTGGCGCCCCTCGGAATCACGCGCCAGATCCCGGTGGACCGCTTCTCTCTCGGCTCGCCGCCGCTGTGGGAGATCGCCGACCGCGCCGGCGTGCCGATCGGCGTCGTGGACGGCTACTTCTACTCCTTTCCGGCCTTGCGCGCCGCGCGCCCGGAGAGCTGGTTCCTCTCCTATGGCCTCGACGAGGCCGCGGTCCACGCCTCCAGCCGCGTCGAGCTGTTCGCGCAGCCGAAGGGGCTCTTCCGGCAGGTGCGGCCGTTGCTGGAGCGAGGCGATTTCTACTGGCAGTCGGCGGTGCTCCTCGATCTACTGCGGCAGCGACCGCAGCCCCGCTTCGTCAACTTCTACACCCACCAGCCGGACAGCTTCCAGCACTGGTACTGGAAGTGGTACGAGCCGCGGCGCTTCTTCGGCGTGACCACGCGGGGGCTCGCGGAGAACGCCGATCGCATCCCCAAGCTCTATCGGGATTTCGACCGCTTCCTCGACCGATTGCTCGCGGCGGTGGGGCCGGGGACCGTCGTCATCGTCGCCTCCGACCACGGCCACAGCCCGACGATCGTCCATAGCCTCTACACCCAGCACCGGCACGGCCCGCCGGGCATCCTGCTGATGCGGGGCGGGCCGGTGAAGCGCGGGCTCCTTCTTCAGGACGCCGACATCTACGACGTTTTCCCGACGGTCCTCTACCTCCTGGGCCTGCCGGTGCCGGAAGACGCGTCGGGCAGGGTGCTCGTGGAAGCGCTCGACCCCGGCTTCGTCCGCATCCATCCCGTGCGCACGGTACCTTCCTACGAGGGTCTGGGGCTCTCGCCGGGGCTTCCCGGCGCCAGCCGCAGCGGCGAGATGAACGATCTGGAAATCCAGAAGCTCAGGGCCCTGGGCTACATCGGAATGTAGGTAGAATCGGCCCGGAACCCGCGAAGGAGCGTCCATGAGCAGGCCCGCGAAGCACGACATGCCGGTGGTCATCCTCTGCGGCGGCCAGGGCACCCGGCTGCGCGAGGAGACCGAGTACCGGCCGAAGCCGATGGTCGAGATCGGCCCGCAGCCGATCCTCTGGCACATCATGAAGATCTACGGCGCTCACGGCCTGGACCGCTTCGTGCTCTGCCTCGGCTACAAGGGCTGGGAAATCAAGCAGTACTTCCTGCGCTACAAGGAGATGCACTGCGACTTCACCCTGGCGATGGACGGCAGCCGCGGGCCCGAGATCCACAACGACGACGGCTACGAGACCTGGCGGGTCACCTGCGCCGAGACCGGGCCGGACACCGCCACCGGCGCCCGTCTCTGGCGCGTGCGCCGCTACGTCGAGGCGCCCACCTTCTGCCTCACCTACGGCGACGCCGTGGGCAACGTGGACATCGGCGCCCTGCTCGATTTCCACCGCTCCCACGGCCGCATCGCCACGGTGACCGGCGTCCATCCCACCTCGCGCTACGGCGAGATGCGGGTGGACGGCGCCAAGGTCCTGGAGTTCGACGAGAAACCCACCCACGCCGAGGGCGTCGTCAGCGGCGGCTTCTTCGTCTTCCAGCGCGAGGTCTTCGACTACCTCGACGACGATCCGAACCTGTTCCTGGAACAGAAGCCGCTGCAAAGGCTGGCGCGGGACGGCCAGCTCTCCGTCTACCTGCACGAGGGCTTCTGGCATCCGATGGACACCTACCGCGACTACCTGCACCTGAACGACCTGTGGAAGCGGGGAGAGACACCCTGGAAGATCTGGTGAGCCGAGCTGATCGATCCGGTTTGGACTGCCGCTTCTGCGGCGCGCCGCTCTCCCATGTCTTCGTGGATCTGGGCGCCCAGCCGCTCGCCAACTCCTATCTGGAGCCGGAGGACCTGGGCAAGCCGGAGACGTTCTATCCGCTCTGCGTCTACGTCTGCGATCGGTGCTTTCTCGTGCAGCTCCCGGAGGAGGAAAAGGCGGAAGCGATCTTCTCCGACTACGCCTATTTCTCCTCCTACTCCGAGAGCTGGCTGCGCCACGCCGAGACCTACGCCGCGGCCATGATCGAGCGTTTCGCCCTCGGCTCCGAGCACCAGGTGATCGAGGTGGCGAGCAACGACGGCTATCTGCTGCGCTGGTTCAAGGAGCGGGACATCCCGGTGCTCGGCGTCGAGCCGGCGCGCAACGTCGCCGAAGCCGCCGAGGCCGCCGGAATCCCCACCGTAGTCCGTTTCTTCGGCGCGGCCACCGCCCGCGATCTGGCGGCCCAGGGCAAGCGCGCCGATCTGCTGGTGGGCAACAACGTCCTAGCCCACGTGCCGGACCTCAACGATTTCGTTGCCGGCCTCGAAGTGCTGCTGGGACCGTCCGGCGTCCTCACCATGGAGTTTCCGCACCTCCTCCGCTTGATCGAGGAGGACCAGTTCGACACCATCTACCACGAGCACTACTCGTACTTTTCCTTTACAACCGTGCGCAAGGTCTTCGCCGCCCACGGCCTGACCCTCTTCGACCTGGAGGAGCTGCCCACCCACGGCGGCTCGCTCCGCATCTACGCCCGGCACGACGAAGACGATTCGAAGCCGATCGGGGAGCGGGTGGGGGATCTCCTCGTCCGCGAAGAGACGGCCAGGCTCGGCTGTATCGAGACGTACAGCTCCTTCTCGCAACGGGTCCAGCGCGTCAAGCGGAATCTCCTGCGTTTCCTCATCCAGGCCAGGGAAGAGGGGAAAACGATCGCCGGCTACGGCGCGGCGGCCAAGGGGAATACGCTCCTCAACTACTGCGGAGTCCGAACCGACTTTCTGGACTACACCGTGGATCGCAGCCCGCACAAGCAAGGCCGATATCTGCCGGGTACGCGCATCCCGATCCATGCGCCCGACCGCCTGTGGGAAACGCAACCGGATTACGTGCTCATCCTGCCCTGGAACCTGAAGGAAGAGATCATGGAGCAGATGGCGGACGTCCGCTCCTGGGGAGGCCGCTTCGTGGTGCCGATCCCGGAGGTCCGGGTGTTCGAATGATCTTCCGCGAAACCCCGCTGTCCGGCGCCTGGCTCCTGGAGCCGGAAAGGAGCGAGGACGAGCGGGGCTTCTTCGCCCGCACCTGGGATCGAGAAGAGTTCGAGCGGCGTGGCCTGGATCCTACCCTCGCCCAGTGCAGCGTCTCCTTCAATCACCGTCGCGGCACCCTGCGCGGCCTCCACTTCCAGATCGCACCGCACGAGGAGATCAAGCTCGTCCGCGTCACCCGCGGCGCCATCTGGGACGTGATCGTGGATCTGCGGCCGGACTCACCCACGTTCAAGCAGCACTACTCGGTCGTGCTCTCCGCGGCCAAGGGGAACCAGCTCTACATCCCGAAAGGCATGGCCCACGGCTTCCAGACGCTGGAGGATGCGACCGAGGTCTACTACCAGATCTCCGAGCCCTATGCGTCCGAGTTTGCCCGGGGGTACCGGTGGGATGATCCCGCCTTCGCCATTCCGTGGCCCAAGGGGGTGACGGTGATTTCGGAGAAGGATCGAAATCTCCCAGTGCTCTCCCCTAGGTAAGTGAGGTGCATGAGGCATGCACCATGGTTCATGTAGCATGGCCTTGAGTACGCGGCGCATGCACCTTTGGTTCATGCGCCGTGAACCAAGGTGCACGCGAGATCAACGGAACAACTTGGAGCGATGAGCCGGCGCCGCCCGGCTCGCGGACGGCGCCGGTCTTTCCTCAGGCCGCTACGGCGGCCTCGGCCCGCAACTGCTGCAGGTATTCGTACTGCGAGGGCAGCGTCGCGACGAGGCGCTCGGTCCTTTCGCGCAGCAGGCGGAAGGCGTGGAGAGCGTTGGTGTCGTCGACATGGTCGAGGGCAGGCAGGCTCCTCTCGGGAACGTAATTGAGCCCGAGCAGCATCACGGAGTAGGAGTAGAACTCGAAGCCGTGATAGCGCGGATTGACGTTCTTGGCGTTGGGCAGGCGGTGCTTCCAGATTTCCAACCGTTCGCGGAGCTCCGGGGAGATGGCC
>DATBGJ010000314.1:0-2678 GCA_036558045.1 Thermoanaerobaculia bacterium | reverse complement strand
AAAGAGCAGAGAGAGCCTGCGTCCTCGGACCTACTCGGCAAAAGGAAGAGGGATGCGGCCAAGGGCTTGCCTAAACTCGCGATGGCGACACGACCGAAGGGCTTACAGTCCCGCAATGCTGCAGCACACTTCGCAGCAGCTCCCGATCCTCGTCCGCGAGCTGCTGGCCGGTTGCGCAAAGATCCGCTGGAAAATCTTGCTGGATTCCATCGTATAGCGACGGTTGCGGCCCTTTCCGACGGTGGCTCGTTTCCTCTAATTTGCAGACGTTTGCCTTGATTTAACCTAGCTCTTGACCGTTACACACACATCACCTATACTTTCCTTTGGTGTCGCTAAGTGCATGCTCTAGAGTCACTTACGGGAGAACCCTCCTCTCCCCGGGAGAGGAGGGAGACTACAGAAGAAGAAATTAGTTTTTGCTTTTTCCAACCCCCTCTCTCCCGGGGGTCGGGTGTGCGGTGGGAGAGAGGGGGCAGGGGGGAGTGAGGGCCTCGGCGGCGCGGACCACGCTTGTATAAAGAAGATCGGTTGAATCGGTGTTGAAGGGCCTCCGTATCGTCATCACCCGCGCCGAGCACCAAGCCGACGGCCTCGCCGCCGCGTTCGAGCGGGCCGGCGCGACGGTCGAGCTGCTGCCGCTGCTGGAGGTGGTGCCGCCGGCCGATCCGCGGCCTCTCGAACGCGCCGCTTCCGAGCTGGCGCTCTACGACTGGATCGCCTTCACCTCCGCCAACGCCGTCGAGGCCTTCCTTCCCCTGACCGGCGGCGGGCTGCCTGCGCGGCTGCGCGTCGCGGCCGTCGGCCCGGCCACGGCCGAGGCTCTGCGCGCCTGGGAGCTCGAGCCGGACGTGACCGCCGGGCAATCCGACGCCGTCGGGCTCGCCGCCGAGCTCTCCCCGCGCGTCGGCCGCCAGCGCCGCGTGCTCATCCCCCAGGCGGCGGACGCGCGACCGGCGCTCGTCGAAGGGCTCGCCGCGGCCGGCGCCGAGCCGGTCGCCGTCATCGCCTACGACAAGCGCCTGCCTGCGGACGCGCCGCGGAGAGCGGCGGAGCTCTTCTCCACCTCGCCTCTGGGATGGGTGACGTTCACCAGCCCGCGCATCGTCCGCCACTTCGCCGAGCTGTTCGGCGCGGACTGGGAGCGGCGGCGCGGCGAGCTGCGCGCGGCGTCCATCGGGCCGGTCACCAGCGCCGAGCTGCGCCGCCGGGGCGTCGAGCCGGCCGCCGAGGCCGCGCGGCCGGGGGATGAGGAGATGGTGGCAGCGGTGGCGCGGGCGCGGGAGACCTGACGCCGGGAGTTATCGATCAGCGAAGCTCTCTTCGCCGCCGCCCGCCCGAGGTGTTCGTGCGTGGATAGCAATATAGCTCCTTGTCTTTAGAGCTTTCTTGACTCCAGAATGCGCGTTAGATAGGATGACGATGTTCGTCCTGTCTGCGGAGACTCCCATGGCACGCTTCTTCCGGAGAGTGACCGGCAAGGCTTGCAACCAAGAGGATTGCACACTCCAAGGAGAGACCGTTGAGCCGGGTCAGACTCGATGCGAAGAATGCGGCCGGCCGCTTGCCGACCTGACGGCTCCGCACCGTCCCCGGCAAATTCTGGCCGTCTTCGCCGCCGCCATTGCCTTGGCCGGAATCGGCTACGGCGCCCTTACTTATACCCATTCCCAGCCGAGCCGCCGCCCGGAGGCGCCGCCACCCCGAGATGACATGGCCGGCACCGGCAAGCCTCGCCTTTCCGTTGCCGAGGCGCAACGCCAGGTCGGAGCGAGGCTGCGGGAGATCTATCGCGACGGCGAAGCCGGAGCCGCGGAAATGGCGGATCTCACCAAGTGGCTCGCGAGCGATCCCGCCTTGGCTCAGGCTTACGCGGAGTTTCAGCGCAACCGGCTGCCTCACCTCATCGAGGCTTGCCGCAAGGTGCGCACCGGCCAGACACTCGTGGCGCAGAAGCTCTTCGAGCATGCGCGGACGGACTTCCTCAGCGCCACCGAGGAGGACCCCGAGAACGCCAACGCCTGGGCGGCGCTCGGCGGCGTCGACGTGCTCACCCACCGGGAAGACGAGGCGCGCCAGGCGTACGAGCGAGCCCTGGCGGTCGACCCCAACAGTTGGATCGCTCACTACAACTTCGGGTTCTACTTCGCGCGGAAGGGGGAGAAGGAAGCCGCCCTCCAGCACCTGGAGCAGGCCATGTCGCTCCTTGAGAGCTCCGGTACCGTCGATCGGGCCGCGGTGCTCGATGACCTGCGCAAGAATCCGCTGCTCGCGCCGTTACGCGAAGATCCGCGTTTCGCACGGCTGCTCGGCTGAGGGGTCCTATGTTCAGGATGAAACCTGCTCTTCTGCTTTTGCCGGCGATCCTGCCTTTCGGCGCGGTTCCCTGCCGCGCCGATTCCGCCTGCGCCCAGGCCCAGGAGATCGTTGCCGAGGTCCGCGCCATGTACGCCTCCGGCCAGCCGGACCACCAGCGGGCCCTGCGCCGGCTGGCGACGGCGCGCGACCTGTGCTCGACCTTGGGTGAAGCCTGGAAGTACTCCTACTGTGCTGCCACGGCCCTGGGCGACCCCAAAGCCCGCTTCTACAAGGACCGGGCGGTCTTTAATGGGGTTTCCGACTTCGATTGCGGTGGCGCGACACAGCCTGCGGTGGCCAAGCCTGCGCCCCTGCCCAGC
>DATBGJ010000313.1:0-2116 GCA_036558045.1 Thermoanaerobaculia bacterium | reverse complement strand
ATGTCGCCCGAGCCGCTCTCCCAGCAGCTCCAAGCTCCGCTCCAGATCCGGCCGGACTTCGAGCACCGGCAGCAACGGATCTTTCTTCAGCCTGCGGATGCGCGCCGGTCAGGTTTCCAGGTTGAAGGCGCGGACGTCCAGCGACTCGTTCACCTCGTTCCACTGCAGCGGCGTCGAGGCGGGAGCGCCCGGACGCGGCCGCACGGAGTACGGCGCGACGAGGAGCTTGCCGCGGCCGTTCTGCAGGGCGTCGATGTAGACCTTCTCCTGGCGGGCGCGGAGGGAGCGCGCCGTGGTGGCGATCTTCGGCAGACGCGCCGCCAGCACGCCGGCCAGCAGCTCGGCGAGCTGGCGGACCTGATCGTGAGCGAGCTGACCGCCGGTCGGCATCAGCACGTGCAGGCCGCTGCCGCCGCTCGTCTTGATGAAGCTCGGCAGCGCGATCTCTTCGCACAGCTCGCGCACGGCGCGGGCGATCTCCACGACGTGCGCGAACGGCGCGCTCTTCGGATCGAGATCGAGGATGCACCAGTCCGGCCGCTCGAGGTTCGGCACGCGGCTCGACCACACGTGGAAGGGGATGGCGCCGAAATTGACCAGCTCGAGCAGCGTGTCCACGTCGTCGCAGAGGACGTACTCGTGGCCGCGGTCCGAGCCGCCGGCGTCGATCGCCACCGTGTGGAAACGGCCGGAAGAGCCGGCGGGAGCGCTCTTCTGAAAGAAAGATTTTCCAGCGATGCCGTCCGGATAACGATCGAGCACGAGCGGGCGGTCGCGCAGGAAGCGCAGCATCCACGGCGCGACCGCTCTGTAATATCCGATCAGATCGCCCTTCGTGAATCCTTCCTGCGGCCAGAAAACCTTGTCGAGATTGGAGAAGGCTGAGGAGGAATTCTTCTGGTGCAGGGTAGAGGGCGCAACATGCTTTGCCCTCTTGTTCTTCGCTTCGCCGTTCTCCAGCATCTCCTCGCCCGGCCGAAAACACTGATCCGCCGTCTTGTCGTCGCGCACGCGCAGGAACACGGGACCGCGCAGCCGGCCGTCCTCGGTCCACTTCTGGTAGCGCACCTCGACGACCATCTCCGGCTCGACCCAGACGGTGTTGCCGCGCGGCGCCTCGGCGATCACAGCCTTCGCGCGGCGGATCGCGTCGAGCTTCGGATAGAGGGCCGCAACGTCCGCGCCGGTGAAGCCGGTGCCGGCCGTACCTACGTAATGCCATCCTCCTCCAGGCTTGCGCACCGCGAGATGGAGATTGCGGAAACCGCTGGACGTGCGCGGCACGGGATCGAAACCGATGACGGCGAAGTCCGACGAGCGCTCGACGCGGACCTTCACCCAATCGGCCGAATAGCCGCCGCGGTAAGGCGAATCAGCCCGCTTGCCGATGATCCCTTCGAGCCCCAGCTCGACGACGGCGGCGTAGAGATCCTCGCCGCGCTCGGGGATCTCATCGGAGAGGCGGAGCAAACCCTCGCCCGAGAGCACCCGGCGCAGCACCGCCTTGCGTGCCGCGAGCGGCAGCGGCCGCAGATCGAAGCCCTCGCAGGCGAGGAGGTCGAAGACGAAGAGCACGGCGGGCTCGGCGGCTGCCTGGGCGGGAGAGACCGGGCCGGTGGGCAGGCCGCGCCGCTGCAGCTTCTGGAAATCCGGACGGCCCTGCTCGTCGAGGATCACCACTTCGCCGTCGAGGATCAAAGACTCGAAGGGCAGCGCCGCCACGGCCGCGGCCAGCTCGGGAAAGGTCGGCGCGGCGTCGCGGCCCTTCTTGTAGAGGAGGCGCGCCTCGCCGCTGCCGCCTTCGGCCAGCATGCGGAAGCCGTCGTGCTTGAGCTCGAAGATCCACCCGGCACGGCTGAACGGCCGCTCGCGGCTCGCCGGCTTCATCACCTCGACGGCGGCCGCCTCGACCGGCCGGCGGGGCGCTCCCAGGCGGGCGAGGTCCTGACGGATCGCATGACTTTCAGGTGTCGATGGGGAGGTTTTTTTCACGTTACGAGAGATCTCGAATATCAGACCGATCTGCCCTCCGAAGCCTCCCTGGCCCCCCCTCCATCGAAGATGGAGAGGGGGGACGCGGACGGGACAGTCTTGCCGTAGGGTGCGCTGTGCGCAC
>DATBGJ010000312.1:0-3732 GCA_036558045.1 Thermoanaerobaculia bacterium | reverse complement strand
ACCCCTTCGCGCCGTTCGGCTTCACGGGACTTCAGATGTTCGGGCACACTCTCCTCGGCCAGAGCGACGCCGGCGGAAAACCGATCGGAGTGCTCGCCGGCGCCGCTCTGGCCTTTTTTTCCTACATCGGCTTCGACTCCGTCTCCACGCACGCCGAGGAGGCCCGCAAGCCGCAGCGCGACGTGCCGATCGGCATCATCGTCTCGCTCGTGCTCTGCACGCTGCTCTACATGGGCGTGGTGGCGGTGCTCACCGGCATGGTGCCGTACGACCAGCTCGACATCAATGCTCCCGTGGCCGACGCCTTCCGCCGCGTCGGGCTGGTCTGGGCCCAGGCGCTGATCGCGCTCGCCGGCCTCGCCGGCATCACCTCGGTGATCCTGGTGACGATGCTGAGCCAGGCCCGCATCCTGCTGGCGATCGCGCGCGACGGCCTGCTCCCTCCGGGCTTCTTCGCCGCCGTGCACGAGCGTTTCCGCACACCGTGGAAGTCGACGCTCGTCACCGGTCTTTTCGTGGGCTTGCTCGCCGCCTTCCTGCCGATCAGCGTCCTGCTGCTGCTGGTCAACATGGGGACGCTCTTCGCCTTCGTCATGGTCTGCGCGGCGGTGCTCGTGATGCGGCGGAAGCATCCCGAGGCGGCGCGGCCGTTCCGCGTGCCGTTCGTGCCGGCGGTGCCCATCCTCGGCATCGCGAGCTGTCTGCTGCTGATGTTCTCGCTGCCGTCGGAGAACTGGCTGCGCCTCTTCGTCTGGCTGGTGATCGGTCTCGTGATCTACTTCTTCTACGGCCGCCGGCATAGTACGCTGGCGCGGCTGCGCGAGGCGGCATCCCAGGAAGTGAAAGGACCCCAGGGACGGCAAGGACTGCAAGGACAGGTGCCGTTGGGGTGAGACTGTGAAAAACCTGACCAAAGCCTTGAAGGGCTTCTCCCGCACCTTCTGGGTGGCCAACACCCTGGAGCTCTTCGAGCGCTTCGCCTTCTATGGCGCCAAGGCGGTGCTGACCATCTACTTGGCGCGACGCGTGGGCCTCAGCGCGCAGCAGGCGGGATCCCTTGCGGGGATCTTCTCCGGCGTCCTCTACTGCCTGCCGATCGTGGCGGGAACGGTGGTGGACCGCTACGGCTTCAAGCGCAGCCTCGCGGCCTGCTTCTCGATCTTCTGCGTCGGTTACTTCCTGATCGGGCTCGCCGGCATGCGCTTCGGCGAGGGGATCGTCGCCGCCGTCGGGCGCGGTCCCTATATCGCCGCCGTGCTGCTGCTGACGGCGATCGGCGGCTCGCTCATCAAGCCTTGCATCGTCGGTACCGTGGCGCGCACCGCGGCGCCGGAGGTGCGCGGGCTCGGCTTCTCGATCTACTACACCCTGGTCAACTTCGGCGGCGCGCTGGGACCGATCATCGCCCTCCAGGTGCGCGAGAGCCTGGGCATCGAGTTCGTCCTCGTGACCTCGTCCATCACCTCGTTCTTCTGCCTGCTCGGCACGCTGCTGTTCTTCCGCGAGCCCGAGCGCGCGCCGGGCGAGACGGCGCCGACGTCGTTCGGCAAGGTGCTGCGCGACATGGCGCTGGTCTTCCGCAACCTGCGCTTCATCAGCTTCCTGCTGATCTTCTCCGGCTTCTGGATCATGTTCTGGCAGATCTTCTACTCGCTGCCGTTCTACCTCACGGAGACGCTCCGTTTCGAGCGCTTCGAGCTGGTCGAGACGGTGGACGCCTGGACGCTCATCGTGCTGACCGTGCCGGTGAGCGCGCTGGTGCGGCGCTGGCGGCCGATCGTGGCCATGACGGCGGGCTTCGCCGTGGCCTCCGCCTCCTGGCTGCTCATCGCGCTCTCTCCTTCCTGGCAGACGGTGGCGGTGGCGATGGCCGTCTTCGCCTTCGGCGAGGCCATGCAGGCGCCGCGCTTCTACGAGTACGTGGCCGCGCTGGCGCCGCCCGAGCAGGTGGGCACCTTCATGGGCTTCGCCTTCCTGCCGGTGGCGGTGGGCTCGTTCGTGGGCGGCGCCTTCGGCGGCTGGCTGGTGGAGCGCTTCGTCCGCGGCGCCGCCGATCCGAGCGCCATGTGGTGGATCGTCGCCGGCGTCGGCTTCGCCACCACCGCGCTGATGGTGCTCTATGATCGCCTGCTGGCCGCGCGCCCGGCGCCGGCCGCGCTCGGAACGGAGGAGCCGTGAGCTTCGAGATCGGACAACTCCTGGGAACCCTGTTGATCCTCGCCGCCGCGGCAGCGCAGGCGCAGCCGTCCGCGCCGGAGTCGGAAGAAGAACGCCTCCGCCGCATGGCCGAGATGGTCAACCGCCCGGTGGTCTACAAGGTCCCCGGGATGGACCAGGTGAAGGTGCGCAAGGACCTGGTTTACAAGGAGACGAGCGACGCCAACGTCCGCATGGACGTCTACACGCCTCCCGGCCTCGCGGCGGGGGAGAAGCGGCCGGCGGTGATCTTCATCCACGGCGGCGCTGCCACCGCCTACCGGCCGAAGGACTGGGGAATCTACCAGTCGTGGGGAAGGCTGGTCGCCGCCTCCGGAATGACAGCCGTCACCTTCACGCACCGCCTCGGCTTTCCGAAGACGGCGATCCTCGAAGGCGCGAGCGACGTGGCGGACGCCATCGCCTACGTCCGAGCCCACGCTGCGGAGCTGGGAGTGGACGGCGACCGTCTCTGCCTCGCCGCCTACTCGGCGGGAGGGCCGATGCTGAGCTCCTTCCTCGCCGATCCGCCGCCCTACGTGCGCTGCCTCGTGGCCTTCTACACCATCATGGACATCCGCCAGTCGGAGCCTCACCGGCAGAGCGAGACCGCGGAGACGCTGGAGCGGTTCTCACCCATCGTGCAGATCGCGAAAGCTCCCACCCGCGTCCCGCCGCTCTTCCTCGCCCGCGGCGGCCAGGACCAGATCCCGGGGCTCCTGGATACCCTCGACCGCTTCGCCGCCGAGGCCTTGAAGCAGAACATCCCGTTGACGCTCGCCAATCATCCGCAGGGCGTCCACGGTTTCGACAACCAGAACGACGACGAGCGTTCGAAGGAGATCGTGGCGGGGGCGGTGGAGTTTATGAGGAGGCAGCTCGTCCTCGACGCCGCTGCGCCATCCGAAGCACGTGAAGAGGCTCTGATCGAGCTGGAACGCCGGCGCAGTCAGGCCATCTGGGTTACGGACCTGAACACCCTAGACGGCATCTACGCGGACGACTTCCGCGGCCTGCTCGCCAATGGCCGCTTCGTGAACAAGGCCGAGCTGTTCGAGGTCTTCAAGACGCAGGATCCCGCCCTCCGCTTCACGATCGAGGAGCTGGACGCGCGGGTCCTCGGGGACACCGCCGTCACCCACGGCAAGATCACCGGCCGCACGCCGCAAGGGGAGATCGTCATTCTCTCGAAGTTCACGCACGTCCTCGTTTGGCGCGATGGACGGTGGCAGGTGGTCGAGGGGGCGAATACGCCGTTGCCGCGGGGTTGAGCGGATCGGAATCGAATCGCCGGTCGGAGGTCCGCAAAGGTGGAGATACTCGAGCTCGCCGACGACGCCTTTCGGGTCGACGGCCAGCCAGCCGCGGCTGGAATCAAACAACACGTTGTCGTGATGGAGATTGCCATGGAGCAGCCGCGGCCGCGTTTGCGAGCCGCAGAGCTCCGCGTACACGCGCTGCGCCATTCGAAGGAGATCTCGCGGAATCTGTGCATCGCCGCCGGCGGCGTAGCGCTCAAAACTCTGCGCCCAGTCT
>DATBGJ010000311.1:0-1981 GCA_036558045.1 Thermoanaerobaculia bacterium | reverse complement strand
GTTGGCTCCGGTCAAGGCGAGGAAGGCTTCTTCGAGATCGGCGCCGCGCACTTCCAACGCGGAGAGACCTGGATCGCGCGCCAGCAGCTCGCGGATGACGCGCTCCGCGTCCGCCGCGAACAGCTCGACGAGGTCGCCGTCCTGCCGGACACCTTGCACGCCCGTAAGCGCCGCGATCTGCTCCAGCGAGAGCGCCGTGCGGCAGCGGACCTTGCGGTTGGCGGCGCGCGCCTTGATCTCGGCCGGCGTGCCTTCGGCGATGATGCGGCCGCGGTCGATCAGCACGACGCGGTCCGCCAGCGCGTCCGCCTCCTCCAGGTAATGGGTGGTGAGCAGTACCGAGCGGCCCTGCGCGGCCTTCTCCTCGATGACGCCCCAGAGGACGCGGCGGGATTCGACGTCGAGCCCCACCGTCGGCTCGTCGAGGAACAGGACGTCGGGGTCGCCGCACAGGGCGAGCGCGAAGAGCAATCGCTGGCGCTGGCCGCCGGAGAGCTTGCCAAAGAGGCGCTCCTCCAGGCCGTTGAGGCCGGCGGCCGCCAGCACGTCCCGCCGGGGAAGCGGCCGCGGGTAGTAGCTGGAGATGAGGTCCACGTGCTCTCTAACCTTGAGCGTCTCGGGAACCTTCGAGATCTGCAGCATGACGCCGGTGCGCATCCGCGCCTCGGCACTCTTGGGATCGAAACCGAACAGCCGCGCCTCGCCGCCGCTCGGCCGGATGAGCCCCAGCAGCAGATGCACGGCCGTCGTCTTGCCCGCGCCGTTGGGGCCGAGCAGCGCCACCACCTCGCCGGGGCGGACGGTGAAATCGACGCCGGCGAGCGCCGTCACCGGCCCGTATCGCTTGACGGCCTGCCGCAGCTCCGCGACCGGCCGGCCTGCCTGTTCTGTGATCGTTTTCATGGGTCCCTCCTTTCCTTCCACGGCGATTGTGGAAGGTCCACACGGAGGAACCCAGAGAGAGATGTCAGGAGTTCAGGGTGACAGTTGTCATGCCGACGTCAATTCCGCGATCTCCGTCTCGATCGCCTCCCAATCCTTCATCAGCTCCTCGACCTTGGCCGACAGCGTCTTCTGCTCGTTCTCGAGCTTCTTGACCTGGTCGCGCGAGGTGCGGTCGAAGAAGGTGGGATCGCAGAACATCTCGTTGATGGCGTGGATGCGCGCCTCGGCCTGCTCGACGGCGGCGGTCACCTGGTCGAGCTTCTTGCCCAGCTCCTTCTGGCGCTGCTGGCGCCGGCGGTCCTCGGCCGGCGAGGTCTCCGCCCTGGCGGCGGCCTTCTTCTTCTGCTCGCGCCGCATGCGCAGCACCGCCTCGGCGTCGAGGTGGTCGTCGCCCAGGCGCTCCAGGTACTCCTCGTAGGTGCCGCGGAAGTCGTTGATGCCGCGCGGCGAGATCTCGAAGATGCGGGTGGCGAGCTGGGAGACGAACCAGCGGTCGTGGGAGACGAAGATGAGGGTGCCGTCGTAGCTCCTGAGCCCCTCGACGAGCGCCTCGATCGCCTCCAGGTCGAGATGGTTCGTCGGCTCGTCGAGGACGAGGACGTTGGGCTTGGTCACCGAGAGCTTGCAGAAGACGAGCCGCGCCGCCTCGCCGCCGGAGAGGTTGCCGACGGCCTTCTTCACGTCGTCGCCCGAGAAGAGCACCATGCCGAGATTGCCGCGCACGAAGCCGATCGGCTCGCCGGGCACGAACTCCCAGAGCCACGCCTCGACGCTCTGCTTGCTGTTCTTGGGGACCTCGTTGTGGTCCTGCGAGAAGTAGCCGGGATGCGTCTCGTAGCCCCACGCGATCCTGCCCGCGTCCGCCTCGACCTCGCCCATGGCGATCTTCAGCAGGGTGGACTTGCCGATGCCGTTGGGACCGAGGATGGCGATGCGGTCGCCGCGCTCGACGCGCAGCGTCACGTCCTCCAGCACCTTCTTGGCGCCGTAGGACTTCGAGATCCCTGCGAGCTCCAGCGCCTGCCGGCCGCTGGGG
>DATBGJ010000310.1:0-2802 GCA_036558045.1 Thermoanaerobaculia bacterium | reverse complement strand
CCGCGCGCCTGCAGCGGGCCCTCGCCGCGCCGGTGGAGACCGCGCCGATGCGGCTCGGCGGCCGGCCGGCGCCCCACTTCGCCGACGCCATGGCCGCCGAGGCCCGCGAGCGCTTCGGCCTGGGCCGGCTCGGCAACCGCGGCTATCACCTCTTCTCCACCCTCTCGCTGCGCGACCAGGAGATCGCCCGGAAAGCGGTGGCGGACGTGCTCGGGGATCTCGACCGCCGGCGCCGCCGCGAAGCCGATCCGCTGGAGGCGGCGCTGATCTCCGCCGATCCCCGCTCCGGCGCCATCCTCGCCTACATCGGCGGCCAGGATTACGCGCGCAGCGAGTTCGACCGCGTCTCCCAGGCCCACCGCCAGGCGGGGAGCTGCTTCAAGCCGATCGTGCTGGTGGCGGGCCTGGAGAGCGGCCGCGTCTCGCCCGCCACCAAGCTGCGCGACGAGCCCCTGACGCTCAAGACCGGCTCGCGGCGCTGGACGCCCCGCAACGCCGACGGCGCCTTTCGCGGTTGGATCACCACCCGCACCGCCCTCGAGCAGAGCCGCAACGTGCCGCTCGTCCGCCTCGCCATGGACCTCGGGCTCGACAAGGTGGCGGCCACGGCGCGCCGCATGGGCATCGGCTCGCCGATGGACGAAGTGCCCGCCCTGGCGCTCGGCGCCGCCGCGGTGACGCCGCGCGAGGTGGCCACCGTCTATGCCACGCTGGCGAGCGGCGGCGTGCGGCCGGTGCTGCACGGCCTCGCCACGGCGCTCGACGCAGAAGACAGGGCCCTGCAGGAAGCCAAGCCCAAAGGGCCGGAGCGCGTGCTCTCGCCGCAGGTGGCCTTTATCGCCACCTCCGTGCTGGAAGGCGTGGTCGAGAACGGCACCGCCCGCGGCGTGCGGCGCTACGGCATCCCCGGCCCGCTCGCCGGCAAGACCGGCACCACCAACGAGGCGCGCGACAGTTGGTTCGCCGGCTACCGGCCCGACCGCGTCACCGTCGTCTGGGTGGGACGCGACAATCCCGGCGCCACCTCGCTCTCCGGCTCCCGCGCCGCCCTGCCGATCTGGGGCCGCTACATGAAGGCGGCCCTGCGCGGCGCCGAGCCTCCCGAGCTCGCCGAGCCTCCCGGTCTGGAGCACGCCGTCGTCTGCCGCGAGAGCGGCCTGCTCGCCCGCTCGGACTGCCCCTCGCGCCTCGACGAGGTGTTCCTGCGCGGCCAGAAACCCACCAAGGTCTGCGACCTGTCGCACGAGCGGTTCTTCGAGGAGGAGCAGCACGGCTTCGGCCTCCGCTTCAGCACCTGGCTGAAGGACCGGCTGACCAGGATCTTCGGCCCGGACGGCGGTGGCGGTGAGAACGAGGAGCGGCCGGAGGAGCAGCCGCAGGAAGAGAATCAACCACCTGTGTAGGGGCGCAGCTGCGCCCTGATCAGAGACGCGACCGCAGCCGCAGGAGCATCTGGTCGTCCGGATTCTTCCGCAGGCCCTGGTCCAGGATGGAAAGGGCCTCCGATCGGTGGCCGCTGCCGGCGAGCGTGGTCGCGTAGAGGGCCGCCACCTGGGGCTCGTCGGGACGCCGTTCGTACGCGGCGGCGCAGTCCTCGACGGCCGCTGGCAATTCCTGGAGAGCGAGATGGGCCGCGCACCGCTGGCGGTAGAGCAGTGGCTCCTGCGTTTTCTTGAGCGCCTCCGTGGCGAGCTCGACCACGGCGTCCGGATGTCCGAGCTGTCCCACGACCGCCAGATATTCGATCAGGTAGTTGGCCGGAAAATCGCGCAGAAAAATCCGTTGCAGAAATGCCAGGGGAGAGATGAGGCCCGCCGGCTGGACGAACGGCACCGCTCCTTCCCCATCCCCCGGCAGGCGGAGCCGGACCGCCGGCTGCACACCGGGAGCGTCCTTCACGTAGATGACGGCGAGCGGATCGAGATAGACGAGGCGCCAGCGCGGATCCTGGGCCAGGGCCTGCCCCAGCGGCGAGCGCACCGTCTTCGAGAAGTTGCCGAGCACCACCGTGCGGAAGCCGTATCGCCGCTCCGCCTCCGCGAAGCGGGCTGGCGAGCCCACCATCTCCGTATAGCGCACCACGACCGCGGGATCGAGCACCCGGGCGTCGATGAACAGGCGGTACTTGGGAGAGAGGCGCGCGCCGAGGTAGGCGCCGATCAGGTAGTCGTTGAAGATCGGGCCCGGAAGTCGGTGATCGAGGATGAAGGCCGCGGCCTGGGGACAGGCGATCGACGGGCGGAGCGCGAAGAAGCCGCTGGACTGCCCGCCGTCGAACCCCGGACGGGCGACGCACAAGCCGATCGCGGCGGCGAGGAGGACGGCGGCGAGAAGCCCGCAGACCGCCGCGTAGCGCCACCTCGCCGGAGCGCTCACCGCGGCCTTCGCCTTCCGCTTGCGCTTGGGCTCCGGCGCGGGCTGGCGCGCCTCGCGCTCGGCGAGATTGCCGAGCAGCACCAGCGCGGCGCTCAAGCCGAGACCCGGCATGTGCCGGACGGCGGTCGCCGCGAGCACGGCCATGCCGAGAAAGAAGAGGAAGCGCCCCACCGGCCGCCGACGACGAACGAAGGCGAAGCTCGCGAGCCCCGCGCCCGCGGCCAACACGTAGAGCCACGGCAGGCTCGGATCGGTGGCGGCGGCCTGGAACGGGCTCTGCCATTCCGTGATGAGCATCTTCCCCGACTCGCCGACCGGCTGCACGGACTCCGAGCCGGTGACGAAGGCGAAAGGCGCCAGCCGCTCGCGGAACAGCCGCGGGTCCGCGACCGCCAGCAGGAAGAGCACCGCCGGGAACCACAGCGG
>DATBGJ010000309.1:0-3872 GCA_036558045.1 Thermoanaerobaculia bacterium | reverse complement strand
GGGACGACCATCGTGACGTTCCTGATGGTGTTCCTCATCCAGAATACGCAGAACCGTGACTCCCTGGCGATCCACCTCAAGCTCGACGAGCTGATCCGGGCCGTCGCCAAGGCCAGAACGGGGATGGTGGATCTCGAAGACTTGTCCGATGAGGAGCTCGAAAAACTCCGTAAGGAATTCGAAGCGTTGCGAGATCAAAAGGAGTCGTCTTGAGGAGGCTGACGCCAGCCTCCGATGTTGCCTTGGTATGTGCAAAGAGGGTGGCCCGGCTGGGCCACCCTCTTCTTGTATGTGAGGATTGCCGGCTTCAGACGCTCACAGCCGCTTCCAGGTTGACCGAGCTCTTGGCGATCTTCGTCAGCGTCTTGTCCGCCTCGCCCTCCTCGTCGAGCGTCTGCTGTAGCAGCTTGGCGTGCTCGGGCTCGTTGAGCAATTGGGCGTAGGTGCGCACCGTGCCGTAACCGGCCATCTCGTAATGCTCGACCTTCTGCGCGGCGGC
This sequence comes from Thermoanaerobaculia bacterium, assembly GCA_036558045.1. Classification (GTDB taxonomy): domain Bacteria; phylum Acidobacteriota; class Thermoanaerobaculia; order Multivoradales; family UBA5704; genus DATARR01. The sequence continues at coordinate 3,373 of DATBGJ010000309.1, read as the reverse complement.
GATGAGCGCGGCGTCCAGCACGTCGGGGTCCATGTCCTCCTGCATGGCCTCCTTGCCTTCTTCGAGCAGACCTTCCATCCCCTTGCACTTTTTGCCGCGCGGGCTCTTGCCGAGGCTGTCGAAGATTCGGTCGAGACGATCGACGTGCTTCTCGGTCACCGCCAGATGCTCCTCGAAAGCCTTCCTCAGTTGCTCGTTGCCGGCTTTCTTGATCATCTTCGGCAGAGCCTGAAGGATCTGTCTCTCGGCGCTGTGCAGGTCCTTGAGATCTTCGACGTAGAGCTTCTGCAGGGAGTCGACTTCCATGATGTCCTCCTTTGAAGAACCGTTGTTACCGACCCGCGCGACGGTGAAGCAAGCGCAATGCCATACGTTCTCCCTTCCCGGCACGGCCGTCTACCTCTTCATCTTCGGTGTCTTCCGCGTACTGAGGCGTGGGGCAGGCGCGGGTTTGGCCTCGGTCTCCTTCTCCGGCCGGGCCTGCCGCAGATCGAGATACAGCCCCTCGAAGAGAGCGATGCCGTGGCGCTCCAGCTCGGCGTCTGGCCAGCCGGCGGCGGACCAGCCGCGCAGCGCCGACTCCACGCCGGGGATCTCGGGACGGGCCGAGGCGCCGTCGCGGAGATCGATCGCGTGCACGATCGCGGCGAGCGCGGCGAGGGCGGGATCCGCCTCCAGACCGAACGCCGCGACGAGGGTTTCGAACGTGCAGCGGTTGCCGCGGTGCCCGAAGTCGGCGTTGCGCATGTCGAAGGAGATCTCGCCCTTCCGCGGCGCCTCGGCGTAGCGGATCTCGGCCTCCGGATCGACGAAGCGGCGGATCAGCCAGGCGCAGGCGAGGCGGTCCACGTGCGGATGCGGGCGGGTCACCCAGGTGCGGCCCTGATAGCGCTCCAGCTCGGCCCGGGGGACTTCGTACGCCGCCGTCTCGCCGCCGCCGAGCGCGGTCTCCAGACGGGCCAGCGCCGCGGCGGCTGCGGTGCCTCCGGGCGCCTGGAAGAAGTCGATGCGGGAGACCTCGGCGAAGCGGCGGCGGAGCCGCTCCAGGCGTTCGCGCAGGCCCGTCTTGCCGGCTTGCCCGGCCTCGGCGGCGATCTTCTGGTAATCCTCGTCGCGGGCCGTGCGCGACAGCTCGACGACGCGCCGCTCCGCGTCCCCTTCGAGCCGCTCGATGCGCAGCACCAGCGCCTCGCCGCCGGCGGTCTCGATCTCCTGCGCCAGCCAGTCCAGGGCCTCCCGGTTCTCCTCGCTCTCGGGGAGCAGATAGAGCGAGCCCGTGGGCGAGACGGCGCCGAGCGCGCGCAGCCGCCGCCATACCGCGACGCGCCGGCTGGACGCCGCGGCGGAGGGGAGGGAGTAGGTGAGGGCGAGCCAGGGCATGGGAGGTCTATGTTAGAGCCGGCGGAGGTGGTTGGGGCGGTTTGCCCTTCGAAGCCTCACCCCCTGTCCCCCTCTCCCTGACGGGCGAGGGGGGACGCAGACGAAGGGACTTTGCCGGTAGGGTGCGCTGTGCGCACCGTCAACGTTTCATGGTGCGCACAGCGCACCCTACAGACTCCACCGGTGCGGAATCGTCCCCCCTCGCCCGTCAGGGAGAGGGGGGACAGGGGGTGAGGCTTCGAAGCGCAGGCGGTCGTATTCAGGTCGGCCCTAAGACGCCACTTTCTCCCTGCAGTACGCATACAGCGCCTCGTAGACGATCCACTCCGCCCGGTTGATCTCGTGGTCATCGGCGAATCCCAGGTGGCGGAAGCCCTCGGCGATGGCGGCGAGGCCGGGGCCTTCGGGCTGGTTCCACAGCGTGTTGTCGGTGTCCGCGCCGTTGACGATGCGGCCGAGGAGGACGAGCGCGGGATCGCCGTCCAGGCCGTGCTTGTGGAGGATGGCCTCGAAGGAGCACTCCTTGCCGTGATGGCCGAGCTCCACGCCTTCGACGTCGAACGGGATGGCTCCTTCGCGCTCGGCGGTCGCCATCACCACGTCGCGGGGAACGAAGAGGAACTCGGCGTCCGCATCAACGAATTTCCTGATCAGCCAGGGACAGGCGACGCGGTCCACCTTGACGCGTTCGCGGGTGATCCATTTCATGCGGCTTCTCCTTTCGAGGGTGCATCTCCCGGTCCCCACCGGGCGTGCACGAGGAATCCGGCGACTCCCACGGCGAAGGCGGTGTAGAAGGGGAGGCGCCTTTCGATCGTCCACAGCCAGCCGCCGACGAGCGGCGCGGGGAACACGGCGAGGCCGCGGAAGAGGTAGTACAAGCCCACGCCGCGGCCGCGCGCGCCGGCCGCGGCGAGGTCCACGATGAGCGCCTTGCGCGCCGGCTCGCCCGTCTCGCGCAGGCCGGCGACGACGAAGGCGGCGGTCAGCCAGACCGTGCCCCGCGCCGTGGCGAGCGCCAGCGGGAAGAGGGCGAAGAAGGCGAAGGTGAGGAGTACGAAGGGCTTGCGGTTGAGGCGGTCGGAGAGCCGCGCGATGGGGATGTAGACCAGCGCCGCGGCGAGCATCTGGAGGCTGGTCAGGCTGCCGAACTCGACGGCGGTGCCGCCGAGGACGTCGAGGAAGAAGAGCAGGATGAAGACCTTGGGGATGCCCTCGGCCCAGCGCGCCAGGATGTCCGCGGCGAGCAGCCGCTTGAGGCCGCGGTCCATGCCGCGCCAGAGATCGCCGAGGCGGTCCGCGACGGGCGGCGGCGGAGGCGCCTCGACCCAGGCGCGCCGCAGGATGGCGATCCCCAGCAGCGCCAGCAGCACCGTCACCAGGAGCCCGGCGCGGATGCCGCCCGCGAAGCCGAAGGAGGCGATGAGCGCGCCGCCGAGCGGCGGCGCCAGGATGATCGGCACGCGCTTGAGGACGGACTGCACCCCGAAGCCCATGGCGCGGCGGGCCGGCGGCAGATGGTCGCCGATGACCGCGAAGATGGCCGGCAGCGTGAGGCTGCTCCACGCCATCACCAGCACGGTGCCGGCGAGGATCCACCCCCAGCTCGGCGCCGCCATGTAGATCAGGTAGCCGCCGATGGCGAGCACCGCGAAGAGCACCAGCGCCGTCCGCCGCCCCAGCCGGTCCGCCAGCCAGCCGCCGGGATACGGGTAGACGGCGTCCAGGAAGTCCTTGAGCGTGCCGTAGACCGCCACGCCCCAAGCGCCGGCGCCCAGCAGCTCGAGGTACTTGGGGATGAACCGCGACCACAGCTCCTCGCCCATCCCCAAGGCCAGGAACGCCGCCAGCATGACCGCGACGTTGCGCTCCAGGCCGAGCGAGGTGCGCAGGCGGGCGAGGGAGGCGGAGGTCATGCAACAGATGTTACATGATTAGGAATGTTTGTTACAAGGATCTTCAGAGAGGCGATGGCAACCCGCGCAGGCCTCCC
>DATBGJ010000308.1:0-3025 GCA_036558045.1 Thermoanaerobaculia bacterium | reverse complement strand
CCATCCCTTCCCGCTCCTGCGCCATCACGATGCCGTTCTCCACCGCCAGCCGCTTGGCGCGGTTCGAGGCGTCGAGCTCCACCGGCAGTGTCACGATCTGGAAGAGCAGCACGCAGGAGAAGAGCAGGGCGCCGAAGTAGATGAGGTTGGCCGAGTGGAACAGCATGCCGCCGAACATCACGAGATAACCCGCCGAGGAGCCGATGTTGGCCGTCGGCACCAGCGCGGAGCGCAGCCACATCGGCTTGTAGCCCCAGGCGTGCTGCAAGGCATGCCCCGCCTCATGGCAGGCGACGCCCACCGCCGCGATGGAGTCGGAGGCGTAGGTCGCCTCCGACAGGGCCAAGGTTTTGTTGGCCGGGTTGTAGTGGTCCGAGAGGAAGCCGCGCGCCGGCACGATCTGGACGTCGGAGACGCCGGCGCCGCGCAGCATCTCCTGCGCCGCCTGCGCGCCGGTCAGCCCGCGGAGGGTGCGCACGCGGGAATACTTCTTGAACGCCGCATGGGTGCGCCAGCTCGCCCAGAGCGACAGGGCCAGGGCCGGCAGGATGAAGAGGAAGTAGCTTGGATTCAGGTAGAACATGGTTGTCCTTTCGCCTCAATAAAACAGGCGGCCTCAACGTCCTATTTCACTCCCAAACCGTCTTGATACAGTCCTCCCGAAGGAGGAGGAATCCATGGCAGAAGACCGCAAAAGACCGCCATCGTCACCGGCGGCAGCCGCGGCATCGGCAGAGGGATCGCGGAGGCCCTGCTCCGCGAGGGCTGGCGGGTCCGCTTCTGCAGCCGCAGCCCGCAGTCCGTCGAAGAAGCGCAGCGGGAGCTCGCGGCAAGCTTCGGAGACGCGGTCGCCGGCCGGCCCGTGGACGTGCGCAACCAGGCGGAGGTGGACGGCTTCGTCGAGGAGGTCCTGCGCGAAGAGGGCCGCATCGACTGCCTGGTCAACAACGCCGGCGTCGGCACCTTCAGACCGGTGGACGAGCTGACCGGCGAGCAGTGGCGGGAGGTGCTTGAGACCAACCTCTCCGGCTGCTTCTACTTCCTCCACGCCGTGGCGCCGGCGATGAAGCGCCAGGGCGACGGCTGGATCTTCAACATCGCCTCGCTGGCGGGAAAGAACCCGATGGCGGGCGGCGCGGCCTACAACGCCAGCAAGTTCGGCCTCATCGGTCTCTCCGAGGCCGCCATGCTCGACCTGCGCCAGCACGGCGTACGGGTGGCGGCGATCCTGCCCGGCAGCGTGGAGAGCGATTTTTCCCATCCGAGCGGCCGGGCCGACCAGAGCTGGCGTCTGAAGCCGGCGGACATCGCCTCGATGATTCTCCACCTGCTCACCTATCCGCCGCACGCCCTGCCGAGCCTGGTGGAGATGCGGCCGGCGAAGCCGCCGAAATAGGTCCTGCCTGGATTATCCGACCACGAACAACGTTTCGGTGCGGAGAATCTCGGGACCGGCGGGAGCTGAAACGGCAGCATCCTCCTCGAGCGTGATCTTTGCGCCGGTTGTCCCGGCAGGCATGGTTTCCGAGCTCAGCTCCACGGGAGCTCCCGGACGGGCCGTGAAGGAGCCGGCGCTCACCGTTCCTCCATCGGCGACGAACCAGAGCTTGTAGACCTTTCTCGGCTCGGCAGGCTGGAGCCCCTCCAGCGAGAGGTACCAATGCTGGTGGTCGGCGGCCACCAAGAGCATGCCGTGCGCTCCGGGCTGGGGCGCTTCGGCGGACGGGCGCAGCGGGCCCACGACACCGACGCGGGAAGCCACCATCGCGAGGTTCGCGCGCAGGTCCTGGTCGGAGCTTTGAGACCGGCCCGCCGCCGCAACCGCCTCCTCGGCCCGGTTGCGCTCGGCGGTCAGCTCGTCCTGGAGGCGCGCGACCGTCTGCCGCTGTTCGCCCAACTGCAAGTAGAGCCACGTCGAGAGACCCAACAGCAGGAAACAGAGGGTCGCGGCGAGCGCGAGAGGCCAGCGGCGCGGCGGCCGGCGGCGCGCGGCGGCCGGGACCGCGCGCAGCGGACGCACCTGTGCGGAGCGCGGAGGAACGGCCGCCATCGCCGGCGCGGCAGCGGGCTGGGTCTCGTCGCCGTGGATCGCGTCCAACAGCCGCTTGCGGGCTCCCGGCGAAGGTTCCTCCGGCGCCAGCTCGTAAGGGAGAAGGCCCAGGACCTCGGTGTAGAGGCGCGCCAGCGTCTCGGCGGAGTCGTCTCCCCGCGGCGCGCGGAACGAGCCGGTCCCCTGCTCCAGCGACTCGATGGCCGCCAGGATGGTCAGGTCTTCGGAGGAGGATTCGCCGTTGCTCACAACAGTTGCCGGACCTCGTCGCGCAGGGCGCCGCGTAGTTTCTTCATCGCCAGCAGCGTCCGCGTCTTGACCGTGCCCAGGGGCAGATCGGCCTTGGCCGCGATCTCGCTCTGGCTCAGGCCCTCGTAGAATGCCATCTCGAGGACCTGCTTCTGCTCCGGCGGGAGCTTGTCCATCTCGCCGCGCACCTTCTCCCGCCTCTCACGGACAAATACGGTCTCCAGCCCCTCCGGAGATGCATGCTCCGGCGGCGAGGCCTGGTGGGCGGTCTCGTGCGTGCGCTCGACCACCTTGCGGGTGCGCAGCCGGTCGATGGCGCGGCTGCGGGCGACGAGCACCAGCCAGGTGGAGACGGAGGAGCGGCCGGCGTCGTAGCGGCCGGCGTGGTTCCAGGCGTAGAGGAAGACCTCCTGCAAGACCTCCTCGGCGTCGGCGAGGCTCCCCAGGATGCGCTTGCCGAGGGCGAGCAACGTCGGCGCATAGCGGTTGTACAGCACGCCGAGCGCCTCCGGCTGGCGGTCCGCGACCTGACGCAGGAGCGCCGCGTCGTTCATCGATTCGAGGGGGTTGGGCGACGAGGTGGGATTCATGCCCGGGCCGGTAGGATAGCATGAAGGCCAAGGCCAGGCGTTTTGTGCCCGCGTGACCTCGCCCGGCGCTCCCGCACCGGGCTAGAGAAACGTCGCCCCGAGGGCGATTCGCTTCGGAGAAGCGACGTCTCGATAG
>DATBGJ010000307.1:0-1891 GCA_036558045.1 Thermoanaerobaculia bacterium | reverse complement strand
TCAGGTCGGACGCGTCGGCGGTGTGCACCCCGTCGCGCGGCTTGCCCTCGAACCGGTCGCCGTCGAGGAGCGCGAGGAAGAGCTGGAAGTCCTCCTCCTTGCCGTTGTGGGGCGTGGCCGTCATCAGCAGGAAATGGCGGGTGAGGCCGGAGAGGAGCTGGCCGAGCCGGTAGCGCTTGGTGTATTTCAGCTCGCCGCCGAAGAAGGTGGCGGAGAGTTTGTGCGCCTCGTCGCAGACGATGAGGTCGTAGCGGCAATCGGGGGCGCTGAGCTTGTTTTGCACGTCCTCGTTGCGGGAGAGCTTGTCGAGACGAGCGATGGCGAGGTCGTTCTCCAGGAACCAGTTGCCGGTGCGCGCGGCTTCGAGCTTGTCGTTGGTGAGGATCTCGAAGGGCAGATGGAAGCGCCGGTGCAGCTCGTCCTGCCACTGCTCAGCGAGGCTCCCGGGACAGACGATGAGGCAGCGCCGGAGATCGCCGCGAGCGATCAGCTCCTTGATGAGCAGCCCTGCCATGATGGTCTTGCCAGCGCCGGGGTCGTCGGCGAGCAGAAAGCGCAGGGGCTGGCGGGGCAGCATCGCCTCGTAGACCGCCGTGATCTGGTGCGGCAGCGGGTCCACGAGCGAGGTGTGTACCGCGAGCACGGGATCGAAGAGGTGGGCGAGGCGGATGCGGTGCGCCTCGGAGACCAGGCGGAAGAGGGCGCCGTCGCCGTCGAAGCTCCACGGGCGGCCGGCCTCGACGATCTCGAGGCGGGCTTCATCGTGCCGGTAGAGGACCTCGTCCGCCACGCGGCCCGTGGGCCCGCGATACACGAGCGTTACTGCGTCCGAGCCGTGCCATTCGAGACTCACAACGGCTACCGCGGCGTCAGGCAGAATGCCGCGCACGGTGGCTTCGGGTTGCAGATGTTCAAGCTTCAAGACCAAAATTCTAGCATCCCCGGTTGACCGAGAGATGTGGCTGGTTCTCTTGTCCGCGAGGTGCGCCGTGGTCCCACGTCACGGCGTCAGCAGAGGCCGCCCCTGACGGGGCTGATCTGTGTTTTGGCGCCGCGTTCCCCGGGCTCACGCCACGGGGCTATGAGAATGCCGCCCTCCGGGCTCTAAGAAAACCGCAAAGCGGCATCTCTTTGGAGCCTGGGGCCCGCCCCTCCGGGCTCTCCGTTGCGTGAGGCGCCCGGGTAGAGACTGGCCGGCCGAGATTCGGCGGGCACGTAGGCTCGCCGCTACGACCTTCGGCTAACGGAATTCGCAGCGGCGCCCGGCCTCATCCCTCCTTCCTCGCGTACTGCGCCTCCTGGTGTTGCTTTCCCGGCCGCACGGAGCGGATCCGGCCGTCGGCGGCCATGCGGCGCAGGACGATGGAGACCAGCTTCCTCTCGACCGGACGTTTCAGCCTCTCTCGATAATGGCGGTTGATCTCCCGGGTGATGAGCGCCGGGCCGAAGACTTCTCCGGCGGGCCGCACCTCGACGATGCGCGCCACCATCTTGGTCAGCGAGGGCTTGCGGGGGCCGATGTCGAGGCTCGGCGCCGGAGGCGGCAGCGCCTTCGCACGGCTGGCGAGGTCCATCGCCGCGTCGGCCGCCGCCGTGAAGGATTCGCGGATGGCGGTCAGCTTCTCCAGCTCGGCCGCGAACAGGGCCCGCTGCTCGCGGTGAAACCCCTCCTGCTGCGCGTGGAACGCCTCCCGCTCCCGATCGTGCGCGATCTGGGCGTCGAGCCAGGCGTAGATGTCCTCGAACGACCGTTGGGTTGCCATGTTGTGCCCCCCTGTAGATTCGTTGTGCCCCCAGATGGTTCTGCTGCTTAGGAAAGCCGCCGCAAAGGATCATTCCGCTAAAGGAGCTCCAACTACCCTGCCTCTGTTGTGACTCCTCCCTATTCCGC
>DATBGJ010000306.1:0-6539 GCA_036558045.1 Thermoanaerobaculia bacterium | reverse complement strand
GCTGGCAGCTCGCCCGCCAGATCGGTCCCTTGCGCAGCCTCGCGCGCCTCCTGCCGCTCGCCTGGACCCACCTCGGGGCGCAGACCTTCATCCGCCGCCGCTCGGCCCTGCGCTGGTGGATGCACCAGCTCCTCTTCTGGGGCTGCGTGCTGGCGGTCCTGATCACCTTCCCCCTGGTCTTCGGCTGGATCCACTTCGAGTCTCTCTACGGAAGGGCCGGCCAGGACCAGATGACCTACGTGACCTATCTCTTCGGCTTCCCGACGGGCTCCTTCCGCATCCGCACGCTCTGGTCGTGGCTGCTGTTCCACGGGCTCGACGTCGCGGCGGCGCTGGTGCTCGGCGGCATCGCGCTGTCGCTGTGGCGGCGGATGCGCGACCGGGGAGCGCAGGCGGTGCAGAGCTTCGGCCGCGACTTCTTTCCTCTCATCCTGCTGTTCGCGATCTCGGTCACCGGGCTCGCGATGACCGCCTCGACGGCGTGGCTGCGGGGGAGCTACTACGAGTTCCTCGCCATCCTCCACGCCGTCACCGTGATCGCCGCGCTGCTCTACCTGCCGTTCGGGAAGTTCTTCCACATCTTCCAGCGGCCGGCCCAGCTCGGCGTCAAGCTGTACCAGCGAGTCGGCGAGGAGGGGGAGGGCGCCTTCTGCGCCCGCTGCGGCGAGCGTTTCGCCTCGCGCATGCACGTCGACGACCTGAAGCTGGCGCTCGCGGGGCTGGGCTTCGACTATTCGCTGCCCGGTCCGGCCGGCAACTGGCAGGAGCTGTGTCCGGCGTGCAAGCGGAAGTCGCTGGCAGCCGCGCAACTGCGTTTGAAGGAGGAGGCGCGTGGCTGAACCCCCTCTCCCCTATCCTGAGCTGATCGCCCGCTACGGACCCCACCTCAACTACGAGCCGCCGGGGGGCTGGGAGGAGCAGCGGGAGCACCCGCCCGACCGGCTGGTCAAGACTCACTGCTGCTTCTGCGGCCAGCAGTGCGGCATCCAGCTCAAGGTGCGGGACAACCAGGTGGTGGGGTTCGAGCCCTGGGAGGAGTTTCCGTTCAACGAAGGCATGCTCTGCCCGAAAGGGGTGCGGCGCTATCTGCAGAGCGCTCATCCCGACCGGCTGCTCCACCCGCTGCTGCGCTCTCCCGAGGGATTCAGGCCCGCCACCTGGGACGAGGCTCTAGACTTCACCGTCCGCAGGCTCCGCGAGATCCAGGAGCGGCACGGCAAAGACGCCGTCGCCCTGTACGGCGGCGCTTCGCTGACCACGGAGAAGGCCTATCTGCTCGGCAAGTTCGCCCGCGTCGCGCTCGGCACCCGCCACATCGACTACAACGGCCGCCTGTGCATGGTCTCGGCGGGCACGGCCTACAAGCTGGCCTTCGGCGTCGACCGCTCGCCGATGCCGTGGAGCGACATCCCGAAGGCGCAGGTGGCCTTCGTCATCGGCTCCAACGTCGCCGAATGCTCGCCCATCACCACCCAGTACCTGTGGCGCCTGCGCGACGCCGGCGGCCGGCTGATCGTGGCCGACCCGCGGCTGACGCCGATCACCCGCAACGCCGATCTCTATCTGCCGGTGCGCCCGGGCACGGATCTCGCCCTGCTGATGGCGTTGCTGCACGTGGTGTTGCGCGACGGCCTGGAGGACAGGGAGTTCATCGCCGCCCATACCACGGGCTTCGAGCCGGTGGCGGAGTCGGTGAAGGCGTACGATCCGCTGACCGCCGCGCGGATCACCGGCGTGCCTCCCGAGGCCATCGAGAAGGCCGCGCACTGGCTCGGCGAGGCGGAGCGCGCCGTGCTCCTGCACGCCCGCGGCCTGGAGCACCAGTCCAAGGGGGTGGAGAACTGCCTGGCGGTGATCAACCTGGCCCTGGCCACAGGAAACATCGGCCGCGAGGGCGCCGCCTGCGCGATGATCACCGGCCAGGGCAACGGCCAGGGCGGCCGCGAGCACGGCCAGAAGTGCGACCAGCTCCCGGGCCAGCGCTCGATCGCGGATCCGGCGGCGCGCGAGCACGTGGCGCGCGTCTGGGGGATCTCGCCGGAAGAGATCCCCCAAGCCGGGCTCTCGGCGATGGAGATCATGGAAGCGATCCACCGCGGCGAGATCAAGGCGCTGCTCTCCATCTGCTTCAATCCCCTCGTCTCCCTGCCTGACGCCAATTACGTGCGCGAGGCGCTGGAGAAGCTCGAATTCTTCGGCGTCGTCGACTTCTTCCTCTCCGAGACCGCCCAGTTCGCCGACGTCGTGCTCGCCGGCAGCCTGCAGGAGGAAGAGGAGGGGGTGGTCGCCAGCGCCGAGGGGCGGGTCCTCCACATCCAGAAGGCGGTGGACCCGCCGGGCGAGGCCTGGCCGGACAGCCGGATCTACATCGAGCTGGCGCGCCGGCTGGGCAAGGAGCGCTTCTTCCCCTACCGCTCGACGCGCGAGATCTTCGCGGAGCTGCGCGAGGCCTCGCGCGGCGGTCCCGCGGACTACTCCGGCATCACCTACGAGAAGATCGACCGGCAGATGGGCGTCTTCTGGCCCTGCCCGAGCGCCGCCGGTGAAGACCATCCGGGCACGCCGCGCCTCTTCGAGGGCGGCCGCTTCTTCCATGCCGACGGCAAGGCGCGGTTCATCGTCACCGAGTGGCGCGAGAGCGGCGATCCGGTGGGCGAGGACTACCCCGTTTACCTGACGACCGGCCGCGTGGTGAACCAGTACCTCTCGGGCACCCAGACCCGCCGCATCGGGCCGCTCGTCGATCAGTTCCCGCACCCCAGGGTGGAGATCCATCCGCGCCTGGCCGAGCAGCACGGCATCGCCGACGGCGACTGGGTGACCGTGACGACGCGGCGCGACGAGATCACGCTCCAGGCCCTGGTGGTGCGGACGATCCGGCCGGACACCGTCTTCATCGCCTATCACTGGCCGGGCGGCCGCAGCGCCAACCGGCTGACGCACCGCACGCTCGACCCGCGCAGCAAGATCCCCGAGTACAAGGTCTCGGCCTGCCGGCTGCGCAAGGCGGAGAGACCTCCCGAGTGGGTGCGCAACGAGCTGTTACCGGGCCAGCCGCGCCCGGGCGGCGGCCTGAAGGTGGTGGGGTAAGGCGGATGTTCGGCTACGAGTTCTACATCGATCCGGAGCGCTGCATCGGCTGCCAGGCCTGCGTCAACGCCTGCGCCGAGTGCGACACCCACCGCGGCACGCCGATGATCACGGTGGACTACCTCGACCGGCGCAACAGCATCGCCACGGTGCCCGCGATCTGCATGCATTGCGACGATCCCACCTGCGCCGAGGTCTGCCCGGCGGACGCCATCAAGAAGGGGGAGGACGGCGTCGTGCAGTCGGCGCTCAAGCCGCGCTGCATCGCCTGCTCGAATTGCGTGCTCGCCTGCCCGTTCGGCATCCCGAAGATGATGGCCAGGCTCGAGCTGATGATGAAGTGCGACATGTGCTACGACCGCACCTCGGCGGGCAAGCGGCCGATGTGCGCCACCGTCTGCCCCAGCCAGGCGCTCGCCTACGTGCCGCCCGAGCGGATCGCGCGCGAACGGCGGGAGAAGCCGGCCAACGTCTTCCGCTTCGGCAACGAGACGGTGACCACCAAGGTGTTCATGATGGTGCCGCCCGAGGTGCCCGAGGTGGCGGTGGACGTGATCGATTACATGTGGGAGCCCCCCATGCAGGAGAGACCGAAGGAGATATCGGCGTGAGCCTCTTGCGGCGCTCCGATTCCGAGCCCGTGTGGCGCGAGGAATTCTCGGTCCACGGCGCCGACGAGCGCTACGTGAACCGCCGCCAGTTCGCCAAGTTCCTGGTGCTGACGAGCCTCGGCATGCTCGCGGGCAACATCTGGATCCTGGTCAAGGGCTGGCTGACCGGCAAGCCCGCCCATCCGGTGCGCGCGGTGGCGGGCGTGGGGGAGATCCCGGTGGGCGGCGTCAAGCTGTTCCGCTATCCCGGCCCCGCGGATCCCTGCATCCTGGTCCGCACCGGCGAGGACGAATACGCGGCGTACAGCCAGAAATGCACTCACCTCTCCTGCGCGGTGTACTACGCGCGCGCGGAGAACCGCCTGGAGTGCCCCTGCCACGAGGGCTACTTCTCGGTGCGGGACGGCCGCGTGCTGCAGGGCCCGCCGCAGCGGCCGCTGCCGCGGGTGGTCCTGGAGCGCCGGGGAGGCGCGCTGGTGGCGGTGGGCATGGACCTTCACCAGGAGTCCTGATCGTGGAACCCTCCCGCCTCCCTCCCGAGCGCCGCGGCGTGACCGCCATCAACGGGGCACTGGCGCTGATCGCGGTCCTGCTGATCGTGCAGATGTGGCTGCTGACCGCAACGCTGGAATCCTTTCTCGCCGGCCATCACGAGGGAGCGCTGCCGGCGATGATCGTCTCGTGCCTGCTGTTCCTCGCCTGCTTCGGCCTCTATCGTTTCATCGCAGGAGTGGACCGGGAGGTAAGGAATGGCCCATAGGCCCGACAGTTCATGCCTGCGCCGTCCGCCTGCGCGGCGTCTCCTCGGCGGCGCCGTCTTCGAGCAGCGGCAGATACTGCTCCTCCTCCTGCGCGAAGTGGAGGCGGAGGATGGCATGCAGGCCGTAGAGGATCCGCCGCAGGTCGCGCAGGTCGTCCGGCGTCAGCGGCTCGAAGTCATCCGGCGGGAGCTCGTCGACGAGGCGCCCGAAGAGGCGGACGAGATGGGCGATCTCCAAGTGAGCGCGGCTCATCGGGGCGGTCGGGTTCTCGCCGCCGATGGCGCTGGCGACGAGCGGATAGACGGTGGCGTCCTCGCTCTGCTCGTGCGGCACCAAGCGCTCCTCCAGGAAGCGCCGGAGGTCCGCCAGCTCCCGCTTCGCCGCGCGGGCCGGCAACTCGTCCAGGCGGTCGGCGACGGCGCGGAGGCGGTCCACCTCCGGGAGCAGCACTCCGTGCTCGGCCCGGTAACGGCGGCTGAGCCCCTCTAGCGCGGGCTGCGGGCGCCGGCGGCCCCCGCCGAGAGCGCGCAGGGCGTTGGCGATCACCGCGACATCGATCGCTTCCTGGAGCAGGGCCCCGGCGACCGGCGGCAGGTGGCCGGCGGCGGCCGCCGCCATGGCGGCTAGCGACAGTCCCATGCCGGCGACGACGCTCTGCAAGGCGATCGCGCGCGACCGGCGGGCAATCGTGAGCGCCTCGCCCAGGCGGTCCAAGCGGTCGACCGTGATCACCACGTCCGCCGACTCAGCCGAGGCGGTGGCGCCGCGCGCTCCCATGGCGACCCCCACGTCGGCCGCGGCCAGGGCCGGCGCGTCGTTGACCCCGTCGCCCACCATGAGGGTGAGGCCCCGGGAGCGCTCGGCAAGCACGGCCGTCACCTTCTCCTCCGGCGAGCGCTCCGCCAGCACGAGGTCGGCGCCGATCCCGGCTCCCACCGTCTCGGCCACCTCCGGATGGTCGCCGGTGACCAGCACCACCCGCTCGATGCCCGCCCGGCGCAGGGCGCGCAGGGTCCGCGGGCTGTCCGGCCGCACCGGATCGTGCAGGATCAGGGCGCCGGCGACCTCGCCGTCGACCGCCACGAAGACGCTGGAGGAGCCCTCGAGCGCGGTCCGCCGGCGCACCCGCCGCACCCCGGGCGAGAGAGCCCCGTCCGGATGGATCCAGGAGAGCTTGCCCAGGGCCACCCGGCGGCCGTCGACCTTCCCCTGAATACCCCAGCCTGGGCGCTCCGACACCCCGGCCGGAAAGGAAAGGAGAAGGCCGCGGTCGCGCGCCGCCCGCACCACGGCCGCCGCCAGCACGTGCTGCGAGACCTGATCGAGAGAGGCGGCCAGGCGCAGGACCTCCAGCGCGGCCTCACCGCCGAAGGTTTCGATCTCGGACAAACCGGGCATCCCCGTCGTGATCGTCCCGGTCTTGTCGAGCAGCAGGACGCGCGCGCCAGCCAGGGCCTCGAGAGCCCTGCCGCCCTTGACGATCACGCCCCGGCGGGCGGAGCGCGACACGCCGGCGAGAATGGCGACCGGCGCCGCCAGGATCAACGGACAGGGAGTCGCCACTACCAGCACGGCCAGGGCGCGCACCGGATCGCCCGAGAGCGCCCAGGCGGCGCCCGCCACGGCCAGGGTCAGCGGCAGGAAAACCACAGCGTAGCGGTCGGCGAGGCGGACGAACGGAGCCTTGGAGGCTTCCGCCTCCTGTACCAGACGGACGATGCCGGCGTAGGTGCTCGCCGCGGCGGTAGCTACCGCGCGCATCTGGAACGGGCCGCCCCCGTTGACCGTGCCGCTGCGCGCCAGCTCGCCGGCGGCCCGCTCGGCCGGCCGGGACTCGCCGGTCAACGCCGATTCGTCGAGCACGGCGGCCTCCCCCTCGACCAGACCGTCGACGGGCACAACCTCGCCGGGCTTGACCAGCAGGAGGTCCCCGGGGCGGATCTCTTCGAGGGGAGGCGAGGTGAGGAGCCCATCCCTGTAGCGGTGCACCGCCCGCGGCGCATGTGCCAGGAGGGCCGTGAGCTCGCGCCGGGCGCGAGCTCCGGCGAAACCCTCCAGCGCCTGGCCGCCGGAGAGC
>DATBGJ010000305.1:0-7993 GCA_036558045.1 Thermoanaerobaculia bacterium | reverse complement strand
AGGGTGGCGACCTCGCGCTTCAGGGCATGGTGCTCGATCGCGTTGCGGATGGACTGCAGGAGCCGCTCGCGGCTGAACGGCTTCTCGATGAAGTCGTGGATGCCGAGCCGCAGCGCCTCCACCGTCTCGCTGATCGACGCCTCGCCCGAGATGATGATGGTGGGCGGGAAGCGTTTCGCCTCGGCGAGCCGCCGCACCAGCTCGACGCCGCTCATGCCGCGCAGCCGGACGTCGAGCAGCAGGAGATCCGGAAGGGTGGCGCGCGGGTCCTCCAGGTGCGCCAGCGCCTCTTCGGCCGAGGCCAGGGCGCGCGGCGCGTAGCCCTCCTCGCGGAGCTGCAGCAGCAGGCTGGCGCGGATCTTGTCGTCGTCCTCGACGATGAGCAGCCGCGTCATGCCGCCACCTCCTCTCTCTGCCGCGGGAAGGTGAGGCGGAACGTCGTGCCGCCGCCGGAGCTCGCCAGCAGCTCCAGATCGCCGCCGTGATCGAGGAGGATCTTCTTCGAGATGGCGAGCCCGAGGCCCATCCCCTCGCCCACCTGCCGCGTGGTCACATACGGCTCGAAGACGCGCGCGCGGATCTCGGACGGCACGCCCGGGCCGTCGTCCGTCACGTCGAGCAAGACGCTGTGCCCCGCCTCGCCCGGGCGCAGCGTCACCGTGCCGCGCCCTTCCCCGAGGGCGCGCACGGCGTGCGAGCTGTTGTCGCAGAGGTTCACCAGCACCTGCCGGAGCATGTCGCGATCGAGCGACGCGGGCAAGGGATGGCTGGCAGGCTCGAAGCGCAGCGCCAGGTTCGGCCACGCCGCGGCGAAGGTGCCGACGAACTCCTCCACCACGATGCCGAGATCGTGCACCGCCGGCCGCGGCTGCGGCAGGCGGGCGAACGAGGTGAACTGCTGGGTGAAGCGGCCGAGCCGCTCCAGCTCTTCGTCGACGCTGGCGGCGGCGCGGCAGGCCTCGTCCTGCCCCTCGCCCTCGACAAGGTCCTTCAGCCGCGCCAGCTCCAGGCGCGCGGCGGTGAGCGGCGTGCGCATCTCGTGGGCGTGGCGGCGGGCGGTCTCCTGCCAGGTGGAGAGGTTCTTCAGGTAGGCCAGGCGCTTGCGGTCCCGCGCGATGGCGCGCGAGGTCTCCTCGATCATGCCGGCGATGCGGCCCAGGGTGTCGCGGCCGCGGTCGCCGATCGCGAGGTCCTCCTGTCCGGCGGAGAGCGCCACGAGGGCCATGCGCAGGCGTTCCAACCGCGCGTCGAGCCGCCCCTGGCGGATCATGTGCGCGCCGCCGGCCACGCCGAGCACGGCGGCGATGGCGGCGAGCAGGATCGTCTCCCAGCGGCGGGTGATCTCCTTGCGGTTGTGGCCGAGGATGCGGAGATGGTTGAGCAGGCTCTGGTTGGTCTCGAAGCGGGCGCGGTACTCGGCCCGCCGCGGCGGATCGAGCCGCGCCAGGGTCTTCTGGTCCGCGAGGGAGCGTTCGAGCGCGGTGGTGATCTCGGGCTGCAGCCCGAGGCGGAACCAGGTGCCCGAGATCTGGCGGTCGAAGAGCCAGAGCACCGCGGCGGCGGCGAGCAGCATGCCGCAGAGGGTGACGGCGGCGGAGCGGAGATTCATCTCTTTCTTCCCTGAGGCAGTATGACGTTCCACTGATATTCGAGCAGCGCGGGCCGGCCGATCGAGGTGGCGAGGAGGAGGTTGATCACCTGGCTGAACGATTCGGGCTGGTCCTCCACGGCCTCGGAGACGGCGCCGGCGCTGCCGGACTTCTCGGCCGAGAGCGACTGGGAAAACCAGCGCTGGGCGTCGAGCTGCTCGGCCTGGGAGAACGGGATGACGCGCAGATTGATCTCGGCACTGCGCGCCGCGGCGGCCGACGGCGGGCGGATCAGCACCAGCCGCGCCCCGCGCCACCACTCGGCCAGGCGGTCGAAAGAGGGCAGGGTCACCCGCGCGGGACGGCCGGAGCCGTCGATGCGCGTCACGATGTAGATCTCGTCCCAGAGATCGTAGCGCACGTCCACGCGCGCCGCGCCCTTCGTCTTGCCGGCCGGAGCGCCGCGGGCGGTGGCGGTGAAGACGAAGCTCGTCGTCAATCCGGTGCCGAGCTGCTTGCGCACTTCCGGGTCGGAGAGGATGGATGGCAGGTGGCTGAGCGCCAGACCCTCCCGCGCCATGTCCACCGCCGGCGGCTGGAGAGCCTCCAGCCGGACCGCCAGGGCCAGCAGGAGAACAGCCCAGCGCGCGGGGCGGGGGATCACTGCAGGATCTTCCCCAGGTCCAGGTACGACAGGAGCACGCGCACGCGGCCCCATTGGTTGCGGAAGACGAGGCCGACCCAGGCGGAGAACCGTTCCAGCGGGCTCGGGCCGAGGTCCGGCGACGTCCTCTCGATGCCCACCTCCACGCCGCTCTCCAGGCGCATGTCGGCGAAGTTGCCGGCGCGCCGCGACTGCCGGAGCTTCATCGCGTGTTGGACGCCGAGCGAGCCGCCGAAGGTGTCGAGATCCACGTCGCGCGGCTCTTCGAAGCGGACCGTCAGGTTCTTCAGCCGCGAGGTGCCGCCGAAGGCCCGGCCGGTGACGGAGACCGTCTGTCGTGGAGTGATCGGCCAATGACGGATCGCGGACGCGGCGGCCACGACCTGCTCGGAATGAAAGTCGGGCACCGGGATCGGAAACAGATCGCCTTCGACGGAAGGGAAGATCTCGACGAGATCCTGGCCGTCGAAGCGGGCCGCCTCCAGGCCGGCCGAAAGGCTCATCCCGCGGGTCGGCAGCAGCGGATCGTCGCTCGTGTCGTACACCCACTTCGCCTCAGCGCGCCCATAGGCCAGCTCGCCTTCGGCGATGGGGATGATCGCGATCTGCGCCTGCGGATCGACGATCACGTTGCGGCGGCTGGAGACGTCGCCGCGGCGCTCGCTCAAAGAGAGCTGGATGGATTGCGGCCCGCCGAGGGGAATCGCCAGGCCGAGAGAGATTTTCCTGGAGGAGTCGAAACTCCAGGAGGTGAACGTCGGATCGAGCGCCAGAGGCAGCACTTCGCGGACGCAGCACTCCGTGCGCGAGTAGCCGGCGCTGACGAGAGCGCCGCGGTGAAAGAGGTCGTACTTGGTGAAGCCGACCTGAATTCCTTCCTCGCTGTCCAGGGCGCCGAAGAGGACGCCGGAGCGCCCTACGAACAGCCGCGCGCCGGCAAGCCCGCCGAGATCGAAAGTGGACCGCATCGTCGGATCGGTGCGGAAGGACTCCTCGATGTCGAGCGGCTCGGCGAAGCGGAAGGCGCGGATCCAGTGGTCGAAGAAGAACCAGCGGGTCGGCTGGACCTCGATGACGAGCTCATAGGCGCCGCGCTCGCTCCCCTTGCGCAGCGCGAAGCTGGCGTCGAGGACGAACGGCAGGCGGTGTAGCCGGTAGATGGCCTGGCGGAGCTGGTCCTCGGTGTAGGTCTTGCCCTTCTCCAGCAGGGTCTCGGCGAGGACGATGTTCGCCGCCGCCTCCGTCGGTCCCACGACGGTAATGGTCTCGATGAGAAAACGGGCCGGCTCCTGCGCCTCCGTGATCTCTCCCTGGGCGAGCAGGGGAGGGACGGCGGCCAGGAGAAGCAGGGTGAGGGCCCAAAGCGTACGTGTCCTCAACGGTGAAACCTCCGACAACGGACACGGGCCGTCATGGCGCGTGGCTTTCGCCGTGGGCCAGGGCAAGGGAGATGCCGGACGGGAGAAGGCATGGTAGGCGAGGCGTAAGTTCAGGAAAGGGAGGAGTTACAGGGCTCGCGAAGGATTCGGACACGGCTGCTGCATCGGTGGACCGTTGGCGAAAGCGTATGCGGAAGCATACACCTGTCGGCGGCCTGCTCCAGTCCGGTCTGAGACACCGGACGGGTCTGCCCTCCGAAGCCTCACCCCCTGGCCCCCTCTCCCTGACAGGCGAGGGGGAAAAGCGGCGTGCTATCCTGTCGTTCAGGAGGAGGATTGGGAGGTCCTCACCTACCTTCTCTTTTACGGCTATGCAGAATAAGATCTTCGCAAAGAACGACTCCGCAAGGGAGCATGCCATGAGCCGGCCAGCCGCCGCGGCGCTCGCGCCTTTGCCCTTCGAGCTCGTCTACGACGACGGAGAGCCCTTGGAGACCGAATGGCACAGCTTGCAGCTACCCCTCCTGCGCAAGCTGATCGGTCAGGCCATGCTGGAGCGCGGCCGCACAGACTTCTATGCCGGCGCGAACAACTTCGTGTACTACTCCGCGGCGCAAGCGCGGGAGGTGTCCGACGAGGTCAAGAAGGGCCTGCCGCAACGTGCCTTTCGAGGTCCCGATGTCTTCTGGGTTTCTGGTGTCGATCCGGATCGCGAGCGCCAGGCCTGGATCGCGTGGGAAGAGGGAGGGAAGCTGCCGGACGTCATCTTCGAGATGCTGTCGCCTTCCACGGCGGAAAAGGACCGCACGGAGAAGAAAGATCTCTACGCCCGGGTCTTCGGCACGGCGGAGTACTTCCTGTACGAGCCGGAGTCGCGGTCGCTGGAGGGATTCCGCCTGTCGGGCCGTTCTTACCGGCCGATGCCGCTCGATGAGGAGGGGCGCCTCTGGAGCGAGCAACTCGGGGTCTTTGTCGGCCTTTGGCACGGAACCGTGGAAAGACGCAAGGACTGGTGGGTTCGGCTCTTCCGCCCCGACGGGAGCCTGGTGCCGACCGCCGAAGAGCAGGCCGAGACGGAGCGTCAACGGGCTGACGCCGCGGAGTCGCGTTTGCGGGACGTGCTCGAAAAGCAACGCTAATCCGTGCTCCGAGCTTATTTGGGTCAGATCGATAAGCGCGTCGGATTACGGTCAATTCCGTTCAGGTACTTCGATGGCGGCGAGCCTGAGCTGCGCGTAACCCTCCGCCTGCGAGCAGAGGAAGTCGACGTCTTTCGAGACCCGATACTCCTGGAGCCCGAGGACGATCCGGGTTCCGCCCGCGAAGAGAAACCGGCAATCGGCCAGCACGTCGCTCCGGAGTCCCTGGAGCACTTCGAGGACAAGGCGGTGCTCGGGCCGTTCAAACATCGAGGACGCTTCCGGAGCGGACTACCAGCGCGCGAATGAAGTCCCACTCCTCCGGCGTCGGCTCGGCGAGGAGGCCCAACCAGCGCCATCCGGATTCGTAGCGCCGCAGGATGTCCAGGAGCGGCAGGTCCCGATAATTGCGGTCGAACCAGGACAGGCTCTCCAGGAACGGCAGCCGCTCCGGTAGGGCAAGGTCGAGATCCGTCCGCGAGAGAGTTGCCATGGCCCCTCTATCCTATGGGAATCGGCGCGATATGCTAGCCGCGCCAATCGACCAGGAGGCTTCATGGGCCGAAGGAAAGCGGTGATCATGGGGGCGGCGGGGCGGGATTTCCATAACTTCAATACGCTGTTCCGCGGCGACGAGAGCCGCGAGGTGGTGGCGTTCACGGCGGCGCAGATCCCGGACATCGAGGGGCGCACGTATCCGCCGGAGCTCGCGGGGGCGCTCTACCCGCGGGGTATCCCGATCCGCGCTGAAGAGGAGCTGGAGAGGATCGTCCGCGAGCAGGAGGTGGACGAGGTCTGGTTCTCCTACTCGGACATCTCCCACCTCGACCTCATGCACAAGGGGAGCGCCGTCGTCGGCTGGGGAGCGAGCTTCGGCATCTGCTCGGCCACCCGGACGATGCTGCGCTCGTCGAAGCCGGTGATCGCCGTCACGGCGGTGCGCACGGGCGTCGGCAAGTCGCAGACGACGCGGTATCTCTCGCGCATCCTGCGCGACCTCGGCAGGAAGGTGGTGGCGGTGCGCCATCCCATGCCGTACGGCGACCTGACGAAGCAGATCGCCCAGCGCTTCGCCACCTATGAAGACCTGGACCGCCACGAGACCACCATCGAGGAGCGCGAGGAGTACGAGCCGCACATCGACAACGGCTTCGTCGTCTACGCCGGCGTCGACTACGAGAAGATCCTCCGCCAGGCCGAGGAGGAGGCCGAGGTGATCCTCTGGGACGGCGGCAACAACGACACGCCGTTCTACAAGCCAAACCTTCACATCACGCTCCTCGATCCCCACCGGCCGGGACACGAGACGAGCTACTACCCGGGCGAGACCAACCTGCGGCTCGCCGACCTGCTGATCGTCAACAAGGTGGACACGGCGGAGCCGAAGAACGTCGAGCAGGTGCTGGAGAGCTGCCGGCGTCTCAATCCGCGGGCGCGGGTCATCCAGTGCCGCTCCGCCATCCGCGTCGACCAGCCGGAGCTGATCCGCGGCAAGCGCGCGCTGGTGGTGGAGGACGGCCCTACCCTCACCCATGGCGGCATGACTTACGGCGCCGGCTGGTTCGCCGCGCAGAACGCGGGCGCGGCTGAGATCGTCGATCCCGTTCCTTACGCCGTGGGCTCCATCCGCGAGACCTACGAGAAGTATCCCAACGCCCGCAAGATCCTGCCCGCCATGGGCTACGGCGAGCGCCAGGTGCGCGAGCTGGAGGCGACGATCAATGCCACGCCCGCCGACGTGGTGGTCGAGGGCACGCCGATCGAGCTGAGCCGCATCGTCAAGGTGAACAAGCCGATCGCCAACGTCGCCTATGAGCTGGAGGAGCTGGAGCCGGGCGTGCTGGCGGAGCGGGTCAGAGCTGTCGTTGAAAACAGGGCGGCCACATAGGGCCGCCCCTACAGCGTCAGACCTACAGCTACTCTATTGCGACCGGGCACGCGGTGATGCCGCCCGGGCCCACCGTGCCACCCACCGCTTCGGCCGGGGCGCAGGTCCAGATGCAGTGCAGGTGATTCTGCGCACAGCCGTTGCTGGACTGGTTCCAGGGCGGATTGGTATCCACCGCCGCGCAATGGCAGGCCTGGTACGGGCACTGCCCGGACGGGCAGGTAATCCCCGGGCCGGCCTGGGTCTTCCTCAGCGTGGGCTTGTAGTCGCCCTTGAGCACGGCCGGCGCCACGCCGGCGAGGAAGTTCGAGGCCGGCGGCAGGGCCGCATCCGGCCGGCCGTCGCCGTTGGTGTCGATGCGGATGGCGCCCTTGTAGCGCGGCACGTTGATGTAGGCCCACACCGAATGGTTGGCCGGACCGAGGTCGATGCGGCGCGTCAGCTCGCGCCGGCCGCTCTTGTCGCCGCCCACCGGCGTGAACACGGCCTTGACGTTGAGGGCCAGGGGCGCCGAGTAGGTGCCGCCGAAGGCGTCGTTGCGCACGATGCGCATGGTCGTCGTCGGCTGCTCGCCGACGAGGCTGACGTCGACGTCGTACTTGCCGCAGCTCGTCTCGATCGGCTTGGTGCTCACCAGCGACAGCGCCATCAACTGGATGCGGGTCGTGGCCTCGCCCTTGGCGTTGAACACGGCGTCGTCCAGGCGGTTGACCACCGTATCGACGCTGCCGAGGCTGCCGGCCGGCTCGATGGCGAGAGGACCGCCCTCGAAGACGACCACGCCGGTGAAGGGTTGCGAGTCCGCGCAGAAGAAGCCCGCGGGGATGGGCTCCTGCTCGAAGCTCGTCTTGGCGAAGCCCGCCACCGTCATCCAGATGTCGACGCCTTTGTGGATGACGTTGTCTCCCGCCAGGGCGGGAGATCCGGCGGCCAGCGCAAAGAGCAGCGCCGCCGCCAAGGCTGAACGGATCAAGACTCTCGTCATCTCCATCTCCTTTCCAAATTAGAGCCTGCGCTCCCTCTATCTAGGAAAGGTGCGCGAGATGGACGCCGGGGAGCCAGGGCGTGGCGGCGGCCCTGACTCCCGGTCTGGGAGGATGGAAGGTGGCGGTCGGCGTCAGAGCGGCGGTTCCGCTACGTCCGTGCACGCGGTGAGGCCGCCCGGGCCCACCGCGCCGCCCACCGCGCCGGCCGGGGCGCAGGTCCAGATGCAGTGCAGGTGATCGTCCTCACAGCCGGTGCTGGACTGGTCCCATTGCGGGTTG
Source organism: Thermoanaerobaculia bacterium (assembly GCA_036558045.1). GTDB lineage: Bacteria > Acidobacteriota > Thermoanaerobaculia > Multivoradales > UBA5704 > DATARR01. Next base: position 69 of record DATBGJ010000305.1, on the reverse strand, counting down.
TCCTCCAACGCCGCGCAGTGGCACGCCCGGTACGGGCACTGGCCGGGCGGGCAGGAAATCCCCGGGCCG
>DATBGJ010000304.1:0-11677 GCA_036558045.1 Thermoanaerobaculia bacterium | reverse complement strand
GACGAAGGGCTCGCCGAGCGCCTGGTTGATCAGCAATCCGCGGAAGCCGGTGCAGTCGACGAAGAGGTCGCCGCGGAGGGCGCCGTTGCGCTGCGTCACGAGATGATCGATGGCGCCGTCCTCGCCGAGCCGCACCTCGTTGACCTCGTCGATGATCTGGCGCACGCCGCGCGACGTCGCGTACTCCTTGAGGTAATCGGCCAGCAGCTTGGCGTCGAAGTGATAGGCGTACGGGTATTGGACGGTGTGGTCGGAAAGGAAAACGTTCTTCGGTTTGCGGCCGCCGCCGAAGTAGTCCTGAACCCCTTCGTCGAAGACCCTGCCGTCGAGGAAGCGGGGCGCCCGCTTCGCATCGCAGAGGCCCGGAATGCTGAAGCAGGCCTGGTCGAAGGGCCTCTCGTGGCGCTTGAGCTTGAGCCACCACTCGCCCATGTTGTAGCCGTCGACGGTCTCGTAGCGCTGGAACGGGTGATAGAAGTAGCGGCCGTCGCGCCGCCAGTTGGCGAACTTGATGGCGAGCTTGTAGCTGGCGTTGCAGCTCGGCATCCAGTCCTGCTCCGCGAGCCCGAGGAAATCGAAAAAGAGCTTGATGGTGCTGAAGGTGGCCTCGCCGACGCCGATCGTCTTGATGGCGGCCGACTCGATCACGGTGACGTTGACGCTGGGAGCTGCCTTCTTGAGATAGGAAGCGGTCATCCAGCCTGCCGAGCCGCCTCCGACGACAACCACACTCTTAGCCATGTCAAAGTCCCCCCAAAGAAAAGAAAACACGGTATTGGAAATGGGAAAGTCAAGCCGGCGGCCCGCTCTCCCCCGTCACGGAAAGGGGGGCCACTCCGCGGAGTGGCCGGATGCGAGCTACACCATGGCCGGCACCTCGACGGGCTCCGGCATCTGGGGTGCCGGGGGCCCGCCGAGTACCGACGGATCGAAGTCGAACCAGCGATTGAGCGGGGGTGGCGCCTCGGTCAAGCCCCAGCCGATCATCCGCACCAGCTTCTCGGGCAGGAAGTCGAGGTGGCGCGCCTCGGGATCGCCCCAGGCGTGGACGGGCGGCAGCGGGGTGCGGGCGAGCAGCTCGAAGATGTTCGCCGCCGCTTCCTCGGCGGAGATCTTGCCGGCGTCCCAGAGGTCGAACATCGTGTCGCCGAAGTTGGAGAGGTCCTCCAGCGGATCCTCGCCGGGCAGGCTGCTCGTCGGCAGCGGATCCGCGTCCAGCGCCTCGAACTCGGCCTTGTCGTGCGTGGCGAGGTACTTGAGACAGACGCGGAAGATGCGCAGGTCGCCGAAGATGATGTTGGCCAGCCAGACGCGCAGCCAGGCGTTCCAGGTGTCGTAGTGACCGAAGGCGCGGAAGGAGTTGTAGACCATGCGGTCGTTGTCCTGGAGCATCGCGTCCTGGAGCTGCCGCGGGTAGTCGAAGCGCGAAATCGAGAAGTCGTCGTCGTGCAGCGCCTGGATGAGGCGCGGCGCGAAGGCGTGGATCTGTTCGAAGGTGTTGATCATACCGCGCGAATAGAGCGCGTCGATGAAGCCGTGGGCGTGCGACATGAGGAAGTAACGGGGAGCCGCGCTGTCTCGCGCGGCGAACTGCAGCCGGCCGGTGCCGACCCAGGGCCGCACCGCCTCGCCGCCCTCGAGGTGGCGGGCGATGCTCGGGTAGCGCGCCACGATCTCCTCGAACTCCTGCTGCGGCGGGATGTCGCGCTGGGGGTACTTCCGCATGTCGAGGGTCAGGCCGACGCTGGTCAACAGGCTCTCGGAGCCGGGCGTGTTGTCGAAGCGGATGATCCAGAACCAGCCGCCGTCGATCATGTGGTGCAGCGTGCCCTCGTACCATCCGCGCGAGAGGTTGGGCCGCTCCTCCGGCGGCAGCGTGTCGTCATAACGCTTGAGCCCGATCATGTGCGTGAAGATGGTGCGCGACTGGGTGCGCAGCGGCGGCACCTCCTCGCGCAGACCGAGCTTGTGGGCGACCACCGATTTATGGCCGGAGCCGTCGACGAGGAAGCGGGCGTGGATCTCTTCGCCCGTGGAGGTGCGCAGCACGACGCCGTCCTCGCCGAGCGTGAAGTCCTCCACGTCGGTGCGGTCGCGGTAGACGACGCCATAGCGGATCGCCGCTTTGACCAGGTAGTGGTCGATGTCCTGTCTGAACAGATGGCTTTCGGAAACGAGCGGCGTGGCGGGAGGGATCAGCAGGTGCGCCTTGTTCGGGTCCTGCCACTCGCCTTCCTCGTGATAGAGGAAGCCGAAGGTCTTCTTGACGCCGCAATTCTTCGTGACGTGCTGCAGGATTCTCTCGGTGCTGCTGAGGTTCTGGATCTCCGGCACGTCGAACCGCTCGCCGAGGATCCACAGCAGCATCGAGCTCTGCGGCTGCATGGCCTCGCCGACCGCGAAGCGCGGATGGGTGCCCTTTTCGAGCAGCAGCACGCGGAACCCCTGGCGGCCGAGGATGGCGGCGAGCGTCGAGCCGCCGATGCCCGAGCCTAGAATAGCCACATCGAATTTTTTCTGATTCACGCGATTCTCCCCCCATGGAGCGACACGCGCTCCTAAAAAGGACTGCAGCCGGGCGGCCACGGTCATGAAAATCAAGTGCTTCGGCTAAGGAGTGCTCGACACCCCCCAAGGCGGGACAAAATTCTTCGGGAATTTTTTGGCCCGATCCGAATTGCGCAATGTACAGAAAAGAATAGATTTAAATGCCGTGGATGCAGCCGCGGGATAAGATAGGCCGCCGTGACGACGAAGGCTTCAGGCGAGGAGATGCTCCGCTTCATCGCGGAGGCGTATCCCATCTGCCGCAGCATCACCGGCGATGGCCTCCGCCGCACCCTCGCCATGATCCGCGAACGCATCCCCTTGGACGTTCACGAAGTCCCCTCGGGCACGCCGATCTTCGATTGGACGGTGCCCAAGGAGTGGAACGTCCGCGATGCCTGGATCAAGGATCCTGCCGGCAACAAGGTGGTGGATTTCCAGACCCACAACCTCCACGTCCTCAACTACAGCGTCCCCGTCCATACGAAGCTGCCCCTGGAGGAGCTGAAGGAGCATCTCTTCACGCTGCCCGACAAGCCGGACCTGATCCCGTACCGGACCTCCTACTACCAGGAAGCCTGGGGGTTCTGCCTCACTCACCACCAGCTCCAGGCCCTGCCGGCGGGGGAGTACGAGGTCTTCGTCGACTCGACGCTGGAGGACGGCTCGCTCACCTATGGCGAGCTGCTGCTGGCAGGCGAGACGGAGCGCGAGGTCCTGCTCTCGACGCACGTCTGCCATCCGTCGCTGTGCAACGACAACCTCTCGGGGATCGCCGTCATGACCTGGCTGGCGCGGGCCCTCCAGGCCCGGCCGCAGCGCCGCTACTCGTACCGCTTCCTGTTCATCCCGGGGACCATCGGCTCGATCGCCTGGCTGGCGCGCAACGAGGAGCGGGCGGGGCGGATCGCACATGGCCTGGTGGCGGCGAACCTCGGCGATGCGGGGTGGTTCCACTACAAGCGGAGCCGGCGGGGGGAGGCGGTCATCGACCGCGCGGTCCTGGAGGTGCTGCGCGCCTCGGGCGAGGAATTCAGGGTGGAGGACTTCGCCCCCTTCGGCTACGACGAGCGGCAGTACAACTCGCCGGGATTCAACCTCGCGGTGGGCTCGCTGACCCGCACGCCCTACGGCCGGTATCCCGAGTACCATACCTCGGCGGACAATCTGGACTTCGTCAAGCCCGAGGCGCTGGAGGGCTCGCTCCGCACCTATCTCGCGGTCGTGGACGTCCTCGAAGGCAACCGCCGCCATCTCAACCTGAACCCCAAGTGCGAGCCGCAGCTCGGCCGGCGCGGGCTGTACCGTTCGATCGGCGGCGACGACGCCGGCCGCGCGCGCGAGCTGGCGCTGCTGTGGGTCCTCAACCTCTCGGACGGCGAGCACGACCTCTTGGCGATCGCGGAGCGGTCGGGGATACGCTTCGCGGCGGTCCGCGAGGCGGCGGACGCGCTGCTGGAGGTCGGGCTCCTGCGCGAGCTCGAGGAGGAGGCATGAGCGTGCTGCAAGAAAAAGCCGCGGTCGTCACCGGCGCCAGCAGCGGCATCGGCGCGGCTATAGCGGTCGCGCTCGCCCGCGAGGGAGCCCGTCTCCTCCTTTCGGGCCGCAGCGCCGTGAAGCTCGACGAGGTCGCCGAACGAGCGCGAGAGCACGCGCCGGCCGTCGAGACCTTCGCGGCGGACCTCGCCGAGGACGAGGCTGTCCGCGCCCTGGCCGCCCGCGCTCAGACGGCGTTCGGCGGCGTAGACGTGCTGGTCCACAGCATCGGCCTCTTCGCCGCCGGCCTCTTCGCGACCGCGCCGGTGGAGGACCTCGACCGGCAGTACCGGGTCAACACGCGCGTGCCGTATCTCCTAACGCAAGCGCTGCTGCCGTCCTTGATCTCTCGACAGGGTCAGGTCCTGTTCGTCAACTCGAGCACGGGCTTTCATCTCCCCCGCGCCGGCTGGGTGGGCTACGCGGCCTCGAAGCACGCCCTGCGCGCCCTGGCGGACGGCCTGCGCGACGAGGTGAACAAGAAAGGTGTGCGCGTGATCACCGTCTTCCCCGGCCGCACGGCCACGCCCATGCAGGAGGCGGTCCACCGCTACGAAGGCAGGCCCTACGATGCCGAGCGCTTCCTCCAGCCGGAGGACGTGGCCGCTGCGGCGGTGAACGCGCTTGCGCTGCCGCGCACGGCGGAGGTCACGGACCTGCATATCCGGCCGATGCGGGGAAGCTGAAAGGACGACAAGGACTCCAAGGACAGCCAGGACGAAAAGGCTACCCTGACTGTCCTGGTTGTCCTTGTCGTTCTTTGGGTCCTTTATCCGGCCGCGGGTGCGCTGTGATGCACCGCGAACGGCGCTCCCTGCGGATCGATGCCCATGGCGACCCAACTGCCGCCGGGGACCTCCATCGGACCGTTGACGATCTGGCCGCCGTGCTGTTTCACCTTTTCGCTGGTGCTGTGGACGTCCTCGACGTGGACGTAGTGCAGCCAGGCCGGCGGGCCGGGAGTCTCCTTGCCCTTGGTGTAGATGCCGCCGTACATGAGGCCGTTGCGGCCGTACATCTGGTAGAAGCCGTCAGGCCCCATGTCCATGTTCCATTCCGGAGGGTTCTCCCAGCCGAAGAGGTCTGAATAGAAGTCCCAGGCGGCGGCTCGATCGGTGGTGGCCAGCTCATGCCACGAGAAATCGCCGAGCCCCGGCGCCGTCTCCGGTCTCGGTCCGTCTTGGGAGGTAGGGGTAAAGGCGGCGAAGCTGGCCCCTTGGGGATCCTGGATGATGGAGAAGCGGCCGATCGTCGGGATATCGGCGGGCTCCTTGTGAATCTTGGCGCCGAGCTGGCGGGCGCGGGCCGTCGTGGCGTCCACGTCGGGAGTGCCGATGTAGGCGATCCAGAAGGGGCGCCCGCCCTCTGCTCGCGCCTGCTCGGGCAGCTCCATCAGACCTCCCATCCGGCTGTCTCCCCACATCCATAGCGTGTACGGATTGGGTCCCTCCCAAACCTTGGGTTTCCAGCCGATGACGGCGCTATAGAAGGCCTTGGCGCCCTCGGGATCGGTGGTCATCAGCTCGTGCCAAACGAAACGGCCGCGGATGTTCTCTTCTCCCACGATGTCCTCCTCGAAGTCGGAAAAGGACCGGATGGTCCCCCTCGCCTAGTTTATCCAGAAAGGTAATCCCGAAGGTGAAGGGTGTGTTACGAAATCCTAGAGATCCGTCCGCGGGCTGACATCGATCCCCGCCTTGCACAGCGCCCGGCTGCCGCTCGGGACATCGCGCGTCACGACGGCATTGACGCCGATGAAGACGTTGTCTCCGACGGTGACGGGACCGATCACCTTGGCGCCGGCGCCGATCAAGACGTCGTCTCCAATCACCGGCATCGCTTCGATGCGGGAGGGGCCCGTCGAGCCGATCGTCACCTGGTGGAGAAGGATGGCGTTACGGCCGATGCGGGCATAGCCGCCGATCACGATTCCCATGCCGTGGCTGATCAGCAGTCCTGGACCGATCACCGCGCCGGGTCCGATGTCCACGCCGGTCAGGAACAGGTTGAAGCGGGCGATCATCGGTCCGAGCACCGGGATGCGCCGGCGCTTGAACCAATGGGCCATCCGATGCAGCACCACCGCCTGGTAGCCGTTCTCGAACATCAGCGACTCGACGACGTACCAGGGGAACGGCTTCGTCTTGGTGATCCGCAGCCGGCGAGTGTCCTGCCGCAGGTTATCGAGCACCGCCAGCCTCCTCAGCAGGAATCACCTCGACGGGAACGCGGAAGGTCTTGCCGCCGTTCTTTTCCGAGAACCACGCCACGGTCTCGAACACCGGGTCCAGCTCGAGGATGTAGCGGCCCGGCGCCTCCGGCGCCACCACCTTCTGCCGGACGCTGACGCGTCCGCCGGGCGGCACCGGCAGCGGGATCTGCGTCCGTAGACCGTCCTTCACGACCGCCTTCCCGTTCTCGTCCAGCCAGTGGTAGGAGAGGTTCACGCGGGCGGCGCCGTCCGCCTTCCAAGGGAACCGGCTGCGGTTGAACACGCGGGTGAGGACGCTGAAGGCCTCGCCCGCCCGCACCCGCGGCGGCGCCACGGAGTTTCCCCACTGCACGCCGTAGAGGTCGGCGTCGAGCTGCTCGCCCGTGCCGAGGTAGGCGAGCGCGGCCCCGACGTAGAAGTTCTCGTTCGTCTTGCTGTCCTGCGTGAAGTACGGGCAGGTGTTCGGCGGGTATTCGCGCACCCAGTGCTGGATGCGCCCGGCGCGGGAGGTGACGATCATCTTATAGACGTAGAAGGTGGCCCACTTCTGCCGGCGGACGCGGAAGGGCTCACCCGGCTCGAGCCGGATCCTTCGGGTCTCCTCGGCCGGTCCGAAGTCCAGGACCTCCCGGGCCTTGCCCATCGCGATCTCGACGTGGTTGCCGGGCGCCGGATTGGTCACCTGAAAGACCGCCGCCGGGATCGGCCGCGCGCCGATGAAGTAGAGCTCGACGCGGTTCGCGCCGCCTACCCACATCTGATCGCCGAGGGGCAGGAAGACGTCCTTGCGGCCGACGATGCGCAGGTCGCCGAGCTGCGCGCGCTCGTAGCCCGGCACGTTGCGCAGCGAGAGCTCCAGCGGCAGGAGGCGGAACGGCGCGTTGCGCACGTGCGCCTGCAGGGTCGGTTCGGGCACGATGGCGCCGAAAGGCGTGAAGAGCAGGGGTCCCAGGAAGAGCCCGGCGGCGGCGTGACCTGTCAGGATGAGCCAGCGCGGCCGGATCTCGGTGACCAGGAAGAGGAACGCCGGTATGGCGTTGACGAAGTAGCGGTTGCCGAGGAAGCCGCCGCCGCCCTGCCAGTTCCAGGCGATCCAGATGAGGAAATAGAGCGCCACGGCCGAGACCGCGCCCAGCAGCACCCAGCGCTCGGGCGAGCGGCGGCCGCGCAGCAGGAAGAGCAGGACGGCGAGGCCGGCGAACGGCGTATAGACGAGGAATCCCGTGTGGCGGCCCACCAGGAAATAGCCGATGTTCTCGACCAGCTCGTAGAAGGTGACGTCCGGAGCGCGGAAGAGCCACGTCCAGGTGTTGCCGGTGGTGGAGTTCGGCACGGCAGTCCGCGCTGCAGCCCGGACCGCCGCGGCCTGACCGGGCTGCGCGGCCGCGGGAGCGATCGGCATCTTCCCCGGCTCGCAGAGCGTCACCCCTTGGCGCTGGACGCCGAAATAGGCCGAGGGATGGCCGGTGAGGAGGATCGCGAGGCCCGCCACGACGGCGAGGCAGAGCACGGCTCCCAGCATCCAGGCGCCGGCCGTCCGCCAGCGTCGCCGCCGGGCGTAGGCCCACAAGGGAGCCAGCCCCACGGCGCCGAACATCGGCTTGTTGTACATGGCCAGCACCAGCACGGCGCCGGAGAGGAGGGCGTAGAGCATCTCCCGGCGCTCCTCGGGCTCGCCGGTCTCGTCCGGCCGGGGCAGGCCGAAGAACAGGCAGGCCGCGACAGAGGCCATGTTGAAGACCTCGGGCTGCAGCCAGAAGGCGTAGGAAAAGCCCACGCTCAGCAGGAAGAACGAAGCCGAAAAGAGGGCCGCGATCCCCTCCTGGTTGTAGCGGCGCAGATAGAGGTAGCCCATCCACACCATCGCCATGGTGAGCAGCATGTTGAAGCAGACGAGTCCGTCGGCGCCGAAGAGCGCCGCGAAGGGGGCGGCGAAGAAGGAGTAGACGTAGGGCTTGGCGAAGTAGACCGTGCGCCAGCCGTCGTCGGTCATCAGGATCAGATTGTTGACCGGGCCGAACGGGAACTCCTGGAAGGCGCGGTCCACGTCCTTCGTCTCCAGCCGCAGGTCGCCGTCGCGGGCGAGGCTCAGGGAGGCGAGATAATAGGCGCCCTCGTCCGCCTTGAGATGAGTCGGCAGCCCCGGCTTGCCGAGGGTCAGCGGAAAGAGCAGGAAGAACGCCGTGACCGACGCCAGGGCCAGGAGGACGGTGCGGTTCACGACGGGGCATCATATACTGGCGTGCGAATCGCCCATCCGCTTTCGATATCCCCTGAAGTAAGACACCTAGCGAGGCTATCAATGACGACGATCTACCTCGACACCCACCTCGGCGATGAGGAGCGGCGCCGCCGCCTCTATGCCGGGGACGTGTTCGTCTATTCGCCGCGCCCGAGCACCAGGGCCCTCACCGAGTTCGCGCGCGCGCTGATCGAGGAGGCGTTCCGGCCCCTCGATCCCCAGCACGCCCAGGACAGCCTGCCGGTCGAGAAGTTCGTCGAGATCGTCGGCCCCCTGAAGCCGCGGTTCATCCATCATCCGCGCACCCTGGAGCTGCTCCTGGAGCTGCTGCGCGACATCGGCGCCGATCTGGACAAGACCTACTTCGACGTGCCCCGCATGCGGGTGGCGACGAGCGGCGGCTATCTCACGGCGGGCGTGGCCTACGTGCTCCATCCGCACCGCGACATCTGGTACTCCTCGCCGCCGTGCCAGCTCAACTGGTGGCTGCCGGTCTATCCCTTCGAGGCGGAGAGCTCGTTCGCCTTCCATACCCGGTACTGGGAGGTGCCGGTGCCCAACAGCTCGCACGAGTACAACCACTACGAGTGGAACAAGGTCGGCCGCGCGAGCTCCGCCACGCAGGTGAAGGCCGACACCCGCAAGCAGCCCAAGCCCACCGGGCCGCTGGAGCTGGAGCCGGAGCTCCGCGTCGTCTGTCCGCCCGGCGGCCTGATCCTCTTCTCGGGCGCTCACCTGCACTCGACGGTGCCCAACACCTCCGGCCGGTCGCGCTTCAGCATCGACTTCCGCACCGCTCACCTCGACGAGCTGACGGCGCTGAACGGCGCGCCGAACATCGACCGCCAGTGCACCGGCACGACGCTCTTCGAGCTGCGGCGGGCGTCGGATCTCTCGCCGGTGCCGGAGGAGATCATCCGCCTCTACGATCCCCAGCCGCCGGAGGACCGCGAAGGTCTGGTTTACAAGCCGCCGGCCGAAGTGGTGCCTTCCTCCGGCATGTAGGTCTCGCGGGCGAGGCTCGCCGGCGGCGGGATCTTCGCGCTCAAGCCCGCCCGCATTCCCGCGAGCTTGGCCACCGCCGCCGCCTGGTTGCCCCGCCGCCGCTCGCGCAGCCAGGCCACGGGAAAAGCCGCGGCGTTGAAGGCGAGATAACTGAGCCACTGCCAGGGCTTGGCGTAGCGGCGGACGTAGATCGCGCCGCTCCTGCCGAACTGGAAGTTGCGGCCCGGACTGTAGCCGCCGGTGGTGAAGGCCACCATGTGGTAGAGCACCGCCCGGTGCGCGTAGAGGCAGCGGAAGCCGCGCCGCTTGAGGCGGGTGCAGAAGTCGGCGTCGTCCACGCAGATGTAGAACACGTCGTCCCACATGCCGGCGGCCTCGGCGGCGGTGCGCCGGATGAGGATGGCGCAGCCGTTGACGTAGTCCACCTCGGCGTCGCGGTCGTACTGGCCGCGGTCGATCTCGCCGTAACCGCGCTCGCGCGTGATGGACTCGCGGAAGCGGAGGATGCCTCCCGCCGACCACAGCCTCCCGCGATCGCCGTGGAAGTAGCATTTGGGTCCTACAGCGCCGATTTTCGAGTCGGATTCCGCCACTTCGATCAGCTCGGTCAGCATGCCTGGCTCGACCTCGATGTCGTTGTTGAGCAGCAGGACGTAGTCATAGCCGTGCTCGAAGGCCCAGCGGAAGCCCGCGGCGTAGCCGGCGGCGCTGCCGCGGTTGACGTCCAGCCGGAGCTGCCGAAGGTCCGGATACGCCTGCGCGAGCGCCGCGGGCGAGCCGTCGGTCGAGGCGTTGTCGAGCACCACGAGGTCGAAGCTGGGGTAGTCCATCCGCCGCAGGCTCGCGACGGCCTGCAGGGTGACCTCCTTGCCGTTGTAGTTGACGACCACGGCGGCGACGCGAGGAGTGGTTTGCGGCATCGGCGGGATTGTAGATGACTCGGCCGGTATGCTTGCCGCTCCGCCGCCGATCCGTCAGGATGACGTCACAGAGGGGGGACGGCACATGAGGCTGATCAAGATCGCCATCGGCAGCGTCAACGCGACGGTGGGAGCCGTCCGCTCCAACGTCGACCGCATGCTGGCGCAGGCGCGGGAAATGGCGGCGGAGGGCGTCACCATCGGCTGCTTTCCGGAGCAGGTGGTGGGAGGCTACCCGGCGGAGGACCTCGTGCAGTGGCGCTCCTTCCTCGCCGCCCAGCGGGCCGAGCTGGAGCGGTTCGCCGCCGAGACGGCGTCGACGACGACCGTCTTCGTGGTCGGGGTGGCGGTGGGCGTGGGCGGCCAGATCTTCAACTGCGCCGCGGTGGTGCAGGCCGGCGCCATCCTCGGCTTCGTGCCGAAGGAGAAGCTCCCCACCTACAACGTCTTCTACGAGGCGCGGACGTTCTCGCGCGGCGCCGCCGGGCTCGCCCTGGAGGCCGGCGGCGTTCCCCTCGGCGATTACCTCTTCGAATTCGATTTCGGCCTGCTCGCCGTCGAGGTGTGCGAGGACGTGTGGTCTCCGGACGGCCCCATGCGCCGGCGCTGTTACTCGGGAGCGGAGGTGGTGGTCAACGTTTCCTCCTCGCCCTTCCGCGTCGGCGTGGTCTCCACCCGGCGCGAGATGCTGGCCACCCGCTCGGCGGACAACGAGGTTACGTTCGCCTACGCCAACATGGTCGGCGCCCAGGACGGCCTGGTGTTCGACGGCGGCGGCTTCGTCTTCCAGAACGGCCGCCTGATGCTGGACGCGCCCCGCTATCGCGAGGGCTGGACGGCGTGCGTCGTGGATCTCGACCATACGTTGCGCGCCCGGCGCGAAGCGTCGACCTGGCGCAGCGACTGCGAGGCCTTCCAGGGGCAGGAGAGGGCGGTGCCGGTGCTGCGCGGCGCCCGCCCCACGCCGGACCGCTCGCAGCTCTCCTATCCCGTGCCCGCATGGGAAGACCTTTTCCTGCCGTCGTCCGACCGGCCCGAGCGTTCGCGGCGCGAGGAGAGGCTGGACGACCTGATCGAGGCGCTGGCGCTCGGGGTGAAGGACTACTTCCGCAAGACCGGCGCCTTCCAGTCCATCGGCGTCGCCCTCTCCGGCGGGCGCGACTCGATGCTGACGCTGCTGATCGCCTGGCGGGCGGCGCAACTCCTGCGCGAGGA
>DATBGJ010000303.1:0-12091 GCA_036558045.1 Thermoanaerobaculia bacterium | reverse complement strand
GCCTCCTGCACCACCAATTGCCTGGCCCTGGTGGCAAAGGTGTTGCACGACCGTTTCGGGGTCCGCCGGGCCCTGATGAGCGCCGTCCACAGCTACACCGAAAACCAACGGCTGCTCGACCTGCCGCATGCCGACCCCCGGCGGTCGCGGGCGGCGGCGCTCAACATCATCCCCACCCTGACGACGGCTCCCGAGGCCCTGGCGCTGTTGATGCCGGCGCTCGCCGGGCGCGTCGACGGCATGGCGGTACGGGTGCCGACGCCCATGGTGGCGATGCTGGACCTGGTGGCGGAGCTGGAGCGGCAGGCCTCCGCCGAGGCGGTGCGCGAGGCGTTCCGCGACGCCGCCCGTGGGCCGTTCGCGGCCTGGCTCGGTGTTTGCGAGGAGGAGCTGGTCTCCTCGGATTTCATCGGCGATCCGCGCTCGGCGGTGGTGGACCTGCCCCTCGTCCAGGCCGTGGGCGGCGGCCTCGTGCGGGTGGCGGCGTGGTATGACAACGAATGGGGTTACGCTCACCGGCTGGCGGACCTGCTGGAGCTGATCGCCGGCGTGGAAGGGAGGGACTAGACCGTGGCGAACCTGCTGACCCTGGACGATCTCGATCTCGCGAGCCTCTCGGGCAAGCGCGTCTTCGTGCGCGTGGACTTCAACGTCCCCATCTCCGATGACCACGAGGTGCTGGACGCGACGCGCCTGGAGGAGTCGCTGCCGACGATCCGCGAGCTGGCCGCCTCCGGCGCCGTCGTCATCCTCGCCTCCCACCTGGGCCGGCCGAAGGGCAAGCGCGATCCGCGCTTCAGCCTGCGCCCGGTGGTGGCCGAGCTGGACCGCCTTCTCGGCACGGGCGTCCGCTTCGCCGAGGATTGCGTCGGCGAGGCGGCCGAGACGGTCCTCCGCGAGATGGACCCTGGCGAGATCGTGCTGCTCGAAAACCTCCGCTTCCACGCCGAAGAGGAGCGCAACGAGCCCTACTTCGCCGACCGGCTCGCCGCCCTGGCCGCGGCCTACGTCGACGACGCCTTCGGCAGCGCCCACCGCGCGCACGCCTCGGTGGTGGGAGTGCCCGAGCGGCTGCAGCGCAAGGCGGCCGGGCGCCTGCTGGCGCGCGAGGTCGCATCGCTCGGCCGCCTCCTCGGCGAGCCGGAGCGCCCGTTCACCGCGCTGCTGGGCGGCGCCAAGATCGAGGGCAAGATCGACACCCTGGAGAACCTCCTGCCCCGCCTCGACGCGCTGCTGCTCGGCGGCGGCATGGCCAACACCTTCCTCGCCGCGCTGGGCAAGGGGGTCGGCGCCTCGCTCTTCGAGCCGGACCGGCTGGACGTCGCACGGGGGATCCTGGAGCGCGCCAAGGCCCACGGCAAGCAGGTGCTGCTGCCGCTCGACCTCGTGGTCACCGACGATCTCGAAAACCCGCAGCGGATCAGCACGGTGACGGTGGACAAGGTGCCGGAGGGGATGAAGGCGGTGGACATCGGGCCGGAGACCCGGAAGGCCTTCGCCGCCGCCGTCGGGGGCGCCCGCACGCTGTTCTGGAACGGGCCGCTCGGCGTCTTCGAGAAGCCCCCCTTCGACGCCGGCACGCGCGAGGTGGCCCAGGCGCTGGCGGCCTGCCCCGGCTTTTCGGTGATCGGCGGCGGCGAGACCGTGGCCGCCGCCAAGCAGGCCGGCGTCGAGGACCGCATCGGCCACGTCTCGACCGGCGGCGGCGCCTCCCTCGAGTTCCTGGCCGGGCGGGAGCTTCCCGGCGTCGCCGTGCTGGAGAAGGCGTGTTGAGCCCGGCGCGGCGGCGGCCCCTGGTGGCCGCCAACTGGAAGATGAACCTGCTGAAAGCCGACGCCGCGGAGTACTGCCGCGACCTCAGGCGCGGCCTCGCGGCGCCGCCCCCCGTCGACGTCCGGGTGGTGATCTTCCCGCCCTCTCCCCTCCTCCCGGTCGTCGCGCGCGAGCTGGTGGACAGCGAGGTGGAGGTGGGAGGCCAGGACGTCCACCCGGAGGAGCGCGGCGCCTTCACCGGCGACGTCTCGGCGCTGCAGCTCGCCGACGCCGGCTGCACCTGGGCCCTCTGCGGCCACAGCGAGCGCCGGCGGTACCATGGCGAGGGGGACGAGCTCGTGGGCCGCAAGGCCGCCTCCGCGGTGCGCCACCGCCTGACGCCGATGATCTGCCTGGGCGAGAGCCGCGAGGAGCGCCGGGGAGGCCGCACCTTCGAGGTGCTCGAGCGCCAGCTCCGCGCGGCCCTCGCCGGCCGGCCCGATCCCTTCGCCCTGGCCTACGAGCCCGTGTGGGCGATCGGCACCGGCGAAACCGCGACGCCGGAGACGGCGCAGGAGGCCCACCGCTTCCTGCGCGGCCAGCTCGGCGAGCTGCTGGGGGAAGCCGCCGCGGCCGCCGTGCCGATCCTCTACGGCGGCTCGGCGACGCCGGAGAACGCCCCCGGCCTGATCGCCCAGGCGGACGTGGACGGCTTCCTCGTCGGCGGCGCCAGTCTTGACCCGCTGAAATTCCTTGCTATCATTCGGGGTTCCGGCTGACGGGCGAAAGTGCGCCCGGGTCGATTCTTCGCCCGTTGGAGGCTGCGCATCGTGATCTATCTGTTGTACGTCGTCCACGTCCTGGTTTGCGTGTTCCTGATCCTCGTCGTCCTGCTGCAGCAGGGCAAGGGCGCGGATCTTTCCGTCTTCGGCGGCGGCAGCACCCAGACCGCCTTCGGCGCCCGCGGAGCCACCACGCTGCTGCACAAGCTGACGGTGGCCTCGTTCCTGATCTTCATCCTGACCACCGTGTCGATCGCTCTCATGAAGGGCGGCCCCTCGGGCGGGACGGTGATGGCCGGCCGGGGGAAGGCCGCGAAGACCGCGCCGGCGGCGCCGGCTCCGAAGCAGAATCCGGCCCCCAAGCCGGCAAACGGCGCGCCGCGGTAGGCGCCGCCGTCGGTTCAGTCGTTCTTTGAGCCCAAGTGGCGGAATTGGTAGACGCGCACGTTTGAGGGGCGTGTGGGGCAACCCGTGCCGGTTCGAGTCCGGCCTTGGGCACCATCCTTTCTGCCAGCGCTTGATTTTTCTCTGCGCTGGTGCCAAGATCTCGACAAATTTTCTCGACTGAGGAAGACGCTTCGCCTTATGGCGAGACGAGGTTGACCTGCGAAGAGGTCTGCCAGCATTTGATGTGCGTTGAGGTCCGGGTCTTTTCCGAGCACCGGAGCCCGTGTCTTTCAGAAAGGAGTTGCGGGAGATGTCTCAGCAGGGAACGGTCAAGTGGTTCAACAATGCGAAGGGCTATGGCTTCATCCAACCTGAGACCGGAGGGGAGGACATCTTCGTCCATCACACCGCTATCGTCTCGGAGGGTTTCCGGACCCTCAACCAGGGCGAGCGGGTGAGCTTCGAGGTCGTGCAGGGGCCGAAAGGGCTGCAGGCCCGGAACGTCCTGCGCGGCTGACGTGCCGCGGTAAACATCGCTACAGCCTCGCCGCTGGAAGTGCCGGCTCAACCGGGCAAACCCGGTTAGACTAGGGGAGCCATGACCGAACCGACCGAAGTCAGCTTCAAGCCGGAAGCGCCGGCCCCACCCCCGAAGCCGGCCGCTCCGCCGGCGGCTCCCGCGCGCGCTCTCCCCTCGCCCGAAGACATCGGCGAATGGATCCACGGCGCCGAGCTGCCCACCCTCAGCGCCCTGTTCGACGGCCTGCCGGTGGCCAAGTTCGACGTGCTCGTCCTGCAGGTGCGCAAGGAGGAGCTGATCCCGCAGCACTGGCAGGTGCTCTCCGACCACACGCCGCCGGACGACCTCGAGTTCGAGCGCCTGGCCGAGGTGGGAAGGCTGCGGGTGCGCTACAAGGACCAGGAGCTCTCGCGCCGGCGCCTCCACAACCTCCTCTTCGGCTGGCGGGAGCTGGGCGGCAAGCGGCCGGCGCTGTGGACCGTGCCCGACCTGTTCGCCGCCATGCGCCGCATCATCGAGAAGAAGCACCCGGTGGACTGGAACGATTTCCTCACCGCCCAGCGCGACGTCTGGCGCGACCTCAAGCTGCCCTTCGGCCGCGAGCAGCTCGAGATCCTCTGGGCCTGCCTGGTGCAGATGCGGAAGAGCACTAAGAAGTAGGGGCGACCTCCGCCTTCTCGATCACCACCGGCTCCGCCGGCACGTTCTCGTGCATCCCTTTGCGCGCCGTCGACACGCGGGCGATCTTGTCCACCACGTCCATGCCTGCCGTCACCTTGCCGAACGCGGTGTAGCCCCAGCCCTGCGGGTGCTTGCCGGTGTGGTTGAGGAAGCCGTTGTCCTTCAGGTTGATGAAGAACTGCGCCGTGGCGCTGTGCGGATCGTTGGTGCGCGCCATGGCGATGGTGCCGCGCGCGTTGGCGACGCCGTTGTCGGCCTCGTTCTGGATCGGCGTCCGGGTCGGCTTCTGCCGCATGTCGGAGGTGAAGCCGCCGCCCTGGATCATGAAGTCGGGGATGACGCGGTGGAAGATGGTGCCGTCGAAGAAGCCCGAGCGGACGTACTGGAGGAAGTTCTCCACCGTCTTCGGGGCCTTGTCCGGATACAGCTCGAGGACGATCCGGCCATGGCTCGTCTCCAGAGCGACGGAGGGATTGCTCATGGCAGGACGCTCGCCTTCTTGATCAAGATCGGCTGCACGGGAACGTCGCCGTAGGGGCCTTTCGTCGTCGTCGGCACGCTGACGATGGCGTCGGCCACGTCCATGCCCTCGACGACCTTGCCGAACACCGCGTAGCCCCAGCCCTTCTCGGTCTTGCTCTTGAAGTCGAGCGCGCCGTTGTTGGCCACGTTGATGAAGAACTGGGCGCTGGCGCTGTGCGGCTTCGGCGTGCGCGCCATGGCGACGGTGCCGCG
This sequence comes from Thermoanaerobaculia bacterium, assembly GCA_036558045.1. Classification (GTDB taxonomy): domain Bacteria; phylum Acidobacteriota; class Thermoanaerobaculia; order Multivoradales; family UBA5704; genus DATARR01. The sequence goes on along the minus strand of DATBGJ010000303.1, from coordinate 7,234 downwards.
CTCGTTGTGGAGGCCGTTGGACGCCTCGTTCTGGATCGGCGGCCGCGTCGGCTTCTCCGTCATGTCGGGCTTGAAGCCGCCGCCCTGGATCATGAAGCCGGGGATCACCCGGTGGAAGATCGTGCCGTTGTAGTGGCCCGACTTGACGTAGGCGAGGAAGTTCTGCACCGTCTTCGGCGCCTTCGCGGCGTTCAGCTCGATCACGATGTTGCCCTTGGACGTCTCCAGCAGCACCCGCGGATTCGCGGCGGCTGCGGCCTGCGCCTTGGGCGCCGGCTGCGCAGCGGGAGCGGCGACCGCGAGGAGGCAGACGATGGAAGCGGCGATCCCTGTCATTGAAGTATTCTCCTTTGGCAATGAAATCAGGCCGGGATGGTAGCACGCCGGCCGGCGCCCCGGTGGGCGTGGTCCTCGCCGGCGGGGCGTCGCGCCGCATGGGGCGCGACAAGGCCCTGCTCGCCATCGGCGATGCCAGCCTGGCGGACCGCGCGGCGCGGCGGCTGGCGGAGGTCTGCGGCGAAGTGGCGGTGGCGGACCGCGGCCGCGGCCTGGTGCCCGGCCTCGCCTCGCTGAGCGACGGCCCGGGAGCCGGCCCCGCCGCCGGCATCCTCGGCGCCGCCGCGGCCTACCCGGGCCGGCCGCTGCTGGTGCTGGCCTGCGACCTGCCGGGCGTTCCCGCCGCGCTGCTCGCGGAGCTGGCGCGCTCCTCCCGCTGCGATCTGGCAGTTCCCCGCTGGCGCGGCGGCGTCGAGCCCCTCTGCGCGCTCTACGGTCCTGCGGCCCTGGCCGCTCTGCGCGAGCAGGCCGGGCGGGGCGTTTTCGCGCCGCACCGGCTGGCCGAGGACGGCCGTCTCGCCGTGCGCTATCTCGAAGGCGAGCGGCTCGCGCGGTTCGGCCCGCCGGAGGAGGTCTTCCTCAACCTCAACACGCCGCAGGACGTGGAGCGCTATACGTCGATCGCCTCCGGCACCTCGCCGCAGCGGCCGCAGGGGCAGATCTCGCGCAGGAAGTCGAAGCGGTAGATGCCGGTGCCGTGGCCGTCCGACCAGACGATCGAGATGGCGTAGTTGCCGACCGGCTTGATGGACTCGGCGGTGACGGGCGCGGGAGGCGGCTGATAGCGGATCTTCAGGCCGGAATGCCCCTGGCAGCCGGCGCAGGGACACCAGCCGCGCAGGTAGTCGTACTCGTACTCGGCGACGTGGCCGTCGCTCCAGGTCAGCCGCAGGCGGTGCTCCTCCGGCAGCCGCCGGACTTCGGTGAGGACGGGACCCATGGCGAGGATCGTAGCACCGGGCAAGGAGCCTCTCGTGATAAAACCTTGAGGAGGTCGCGCCGTTGCCGCCCGGCGCTTCTGCACCGGGCTATCGAGACGTCGCCCAGAGGGCGATTCGCTTCAGAGAAGCGACGTTTCAATAGCCCGGTGCGGAAGCCGGGCGACAGGCGGAATCAGCAAGGAGACCATCTATGCGCCGTGCCTTCTTCGTCTTCGTTCTTCTCTTTCCGGCAGCCGCCTTCGCGCAGCCGGGCCGCTTCGAGCTGACCCCCACCGCGGGCTACCGTCTGGAAGGCGATTTCAACGCCAGGAGCAGCGACGCCTTCGATCCCGACCTCAACGTCAAGGTCGACGCCAGCGCCACCTTCGGCGTGCTGTTCGACATCCCCCTGGCGCCCAGTTGGCAGCTCGAGATCCTCGCCAACCGCCAGCGCAGCGAGTTCATCGTCGACCGCGGCCTGCTGACGCCGACGACGACGCTGGGCGACGTCGACCTCACCGTCCTGCAGGCGGGCTTCCTCTTCCAGTGGGGCGACGGCCAGGTCGACCCGTTCATCACCGCGGCGGCGGGGCTCACCCGCATCGACCCCAAGTTCAACGAGCTGGCGTCGGACGACCGCTTCTCGGCGAGCGTCGGCGGCGGCGTCAAGATCTACTTCGGCGAGAACATCGGGCTCCGTCTCGAGGGCCGCGGCTACTGGACCGACCTCGACACCGGCTTCGACGACAACCGCCACCGCCGTTATGACTCGCGCGACGGTCTGTTCCAGGGAGAGGGGAGCGTGGGGTTGATCATCGCCTTCTAACCCCGCGGGAGTGAGGGCCTACGCCACGCGCGGGCACACGCGGTTGCGGCCGGCGTTCTTGGCGTCGTAGAGCGAGCGGTCGGCGGCGGCGATGAGGTCGCGGGCGGTGATCTTCCGCTCCCGCGGCCCCGCGATGTCGGCGAGCTCGGCCAGGCCGATCGAGATCGTCACGCGCGCCTGCGCGCCGTCCTCCATCAGCACCATCGTGCCCTGCACCAGCCCGCGGACCTTCTCCGCTACGGCGGCGGCGCCCCACATCTCGGTCTCCGGCAGCACCAGCAGGAACTCCTCGCCGCCGTAGCGGCCGATCCAGTCGGTGCTGCGCATGCCGCCGGCGATCGCCTGGGCGACGCGCCGCAGCAGCGAGTCTCCCGCCAGGTGGCCGTAGCGGTCGTTGACCTCCTTGAAGTGGTCGAGATCGGCCATGGCGATGGTCAGGGGCCGGTGGTAGCGCAGGGCCCGCTCGAGCTCGCGGTCGAGCTGCTCGAGGACGGCTTCGCGGCGCAGCAGCCCGGTCAGCTCTTCATAGGTGGCGGACTCGAAGAGGCGGGCGTTCTCGAAGACGCTGGCGACGTGATGGGCCAGCAGGTTGAGCAGGTCCTGTTCCTCGGCCGGATAGGACCGGCCGGCGCCGTCCTTGCGGCCGACGAGCAGCACGCCGATGAGCCGCTCCTGGCTGAGCAGCGGCACCGCCAGGCCGTCGGCTCCGAGCCCGTGGTGACCGAGCGCCGGGCTGCGCGAGATGAGCTGCGCGCCGGGGAGCGGACGCTCCGCGCGCCGCAGGTGCTGGACGGCCGGATCGTCCGGCGACACCAGCAAAGCGTCCTCCGCACCGGCCTCCGTGGAGGCGAGCACGCTCAACAGGCCGGTCTCGGGGTGCGCGATGAGCAGGGTGGCGGACTGGGCGAGGAAGATCGACGTCAGCCGCTCGACCAGATGCTGGCCCATCCGCGGCAGCTTGCCGAACGCCGGCAACTCGCCGGCGAGGGAGATCAGGCGCTGGCGCAACGCATAACGCTCCGGGAAGAACCGCCGGTCGATCAGCCGGTGGAGCGACCGGCGCAACGGCGCGAAGAGCAGGCCGAGGAGCAGCGTGGCGCCGGCGACGACCCATACCGATTCGCCGCCCTCGACGAGGTGCGAGAAGGCCGCGGCGCCGGCGCCGAGAGCGGCGTAGAACGCCAGCACCAGCGCGCCCGTCAGGGCCTGCCAGGTGAGCGAAACGCGGTCGGTTCGGTCAGCGCGCAAATCCAGATTCTCTCGCGGGGGAGTCCGGTCGAAGATTTTACCTCATCACGAGTGAAAATGCCTATCCGATGCTATAAAGAAGCGTTTGCCGTTGCCCTTCAACAAAACTCCGGCCGCGCCGCAACATTTGCGGTAGGATCTCCGGGCCTTGACGTTGGAGCCCGCCATGACGCCGCGCCGCCATTTCTCGCCCGCCGTCCAGGAGATCGCCGGCGCCGTCTACTCGGCCCTCGCCCACCGGCTCGCCACCCACCGCGGCGAGATCTATCCGCTGCACGTCGGCGACACCTGGATGGAGCCGCCCGAGGGCTGCCGCATGGAGGACCTGCGCGTCGCCGAGTATCCCGGCATGCACCGCTACGCGGCGCCCCAGGGCACGCCGGCCCTGCTCGACGCCGTCGTCGAGCGCGTGCGGCAGCGCACCGGCGTCGCCACCGAACGCGACAACGTCCTGGTGGCCACCGGCGCCACCGGCGGGCTCGGAGCGGTGGCCGGAGCGATCCTCGCGCCCGGCGACGAGGTCCTGCTGCTGGCGCCCTATTGGCCGCTGATCAAAGGCATCGTCCAGTCTTTCCACGGCGTGCCGGTCGACGTCCCCTTCTTCGGCGTCGCCGACTCGCCGGAGACCGCCGTCGCGGCCGCGCGCGAGCGCCTCAACCGCCGCACCGTCGCCCTCTACCTCAATACGCCGAGCAATCCCACCGGCCGGCTCATCCCGCGCTCCTGGATCGAGGCGCTCGTCGACTGGGCGGCCCGCGAGGACCTCTGGATCATCGCCGACGAGGTGTACGAGGACTACGTCTACGCGGGCGAGCACACCTATTGCCGGCCGCTCGCGCCCGCGCGCACCTTCGCCGTCCATTCGTTTTCCAAGGCCTACGGCATGGCGGGCAACCGCTGCGGCTACGTGATCGGTCCGCAGGAAGCGGTCGAGCAGCTCAAGAAGATCGGGCTCCACAGCTACTACAGCACGCCCACCGCCTCGCAGATCGCCGCCGTGCGCGTGCTGGCCGGCCCGGGAGACGCCTGGGTCGCCCGGGCGCGGGAGCAGTATCGCGAAACCGGCCGCCGGGTGGCGGAGCGGCTGGGATTGCCGGCGCCGCTGGGCGGCACCTTCCTCTTCTTCGACGCCGCGCCTCACCTCGACGAGACGGGGCTCGGCGGCTTCCTGGAGCGCTGCGTGGACCGCGGCCTCCTCCTCGCGCCGGGAGCGAGCTTCGGCCCTTATCCCACCCACGTCCGCATCTGCTTCACCGCCGCGCCGCCGGACGTGGTCGAGCGCGGCGTCGAGGCGCTGGCGCCGTTGATCGGAAGATAAAACCCGGGAGCACCGCCGCGAGCGCGATCCCGAACGCCACACAGCCGGATACAAACCCCGGGGGCAGAAAACGCAGCTCAATTCGTTGAATGCCGGCCGGGATCCGTACTCCCAGAAAGGCGCCGTTGACAGTCAGCGTTTTCAGGTTTCGTCTGCCGGCGCGGGCCGACCACCCCCGCGGCCCGACGATGGAGATCGCGAGCAGCCTCTCGCCGTCGCCGGGCACGTCCAGGATGACGTCGCCGGGAGACGAGGTGATGGCCCTCGGCACCAGGATGCCACTCGCCGTCGCCGGCCGCCACGGGCCGATCTCGTCCGCGAAGACGGCCACCCGCTCCGCCGTCCTCATCCCGGCGATCCAGCCGGCCACCTGGCGGCGCTCGATCACGTCCACCGCCGCGGGCAGGAACCAGCGGGGCAGCGCCTCCGGGTTGCGCAGCAGCGTGTAGGGAGGGAACCGGCCGCCGTCGGTCCGCTCCAGCGTGCGGCTGGGTGGCAACGCAGGACTGCCGAGCACGACGCGCACACCCAGGAAGTCGAGCAGCGGATGATCGAGGTTCGCGAGCGGCGAGAAGTACTCCGCCATCGTCGGCTTGAAGCCGAAGGCGGCGTCCAGCACCCGCAGATAGCGCGCCGGGGCGAGCGGGTTGTGCGGCCGGAAATCCGCCGCGCCGTAGGCCGGCAGCAGGTTCGGATAGAGCAGGAGGTGGCCCCCGGCGCCGCGCCCGGTCGCCGGCTCTCCCGCCTCGCGGATGAGCCTCTCCATGATCGCCGTGCGCGGATAGAAAAGCGCCGGACGTCCTCGCGGCAGCATGCCGCGGGACCAGGGCACCAGATCCGCCAGCAGCACGGCGCCCAGCGCCACGGCTCCCCAGCGCGGGCGCAGGCGCGCCGTCAGGAAGGCGGCGGCCAGCGCGGCCCAGAGGCCGAGCGTCCAGCCATCCGCGGCGGCCGCCAGGCTGGCGAGGGCCGCCAGGGCGAGGCCGCTCCAGACGAAGACCTCGCGCCGGGCGCGGACCCTCGCCAGGCGGGAAAGCAGGAGGTCGGCGCCGAAGGCGCCGGCGATGCAAAGCGCCAGCGCGACGGGCAGCAGGCAGCGCGGATAGGCGGGCACGCGCAACACCGGCACGGCATCGAGCAGACGCGCCAGGGGCAGCAGGCGGGCCACGAACAGCAGGCCCGCGACGGCGAAGCCCAGGAACGGCCGGGCGCGACGGTCGCGCGCCGCCAGCAGCGCGATGGCGGCGCCCGCGAACGCCACCAGGCCGGTGTAGCCGGCTTCGGAGTCCGCCCAGTTGAAGGGCCCGCGGAAAGGATCCCGATAGGGCCTGCCGTACGCGTGCGGGCCGACCGGCGCCAGCATGAACTGGCCGTAGCCCGGCACGAACCACGACAACGGAACGAGGGGATAGACCGTCGCCGGCGGCAGCGTGTGGGCCATCGTCTCCTGGGCTCGTTGCGAGCCCGGGGCGATCGCCAGGAACGGCAGCAGGTGAGGCGCCGCCAGGCCGCAGCCGAGGGCGGCCGCCGCGGCGGCCGCGCCGAGACCGCGGGCCAGGCCGGCCGAACGCCGGCGGAGGCCGAGGCCGCAGGTGGCGGCGAAGAGGCCGCCGAAGGCCGCCGTCTCCGGATGGCCGGAGAGCAGCAGCGCGCCGGTGATGGCGGCCGTGGTGGCGACGGCGCGGCGGCCGGGACGGCGGAGGAGGCGGATCGTGCCGGCCGCGAGCCAGGGCACCCAGGCCACCGTCGCCGTCACCGGGAACAACGCCCAGGCGGAGAGCGCGCCGCCGAGCGAGAAGCCCGCCGCCGCCAGCAGCGAGGCGGCGCGGCTGCGGCCGGCCAGGCGGGCGAGCAGCCAGGTCCCCTGAAAGGCGACGAGGAGCTTGAGGGCGAGGGCTCCTAGCAGATGGTGCCGGACCTCCAGGAGGCGCGCGGCCATCTGCAGCGGCGAGAGCGCGCCGGCCTGGGGATTCGCCCAGGGCGAGCTGCCGCCTTCGAGGGCGTCGGACCACAGGGGAAGGCGCCCCTCGGCGAGCGCGCGCCGCACCTCGATCTCCCAGGGCAGCAGTTGATAGACGGCGTCGTTCAGCAGATCGTGCGTGCGTGCGTGCGCGATCCCGGAGACGCCCGGGATGCCCTGCAACAGGATGTCGCAGGGCACGAGGAGCGGATCGCCGGCGAGCCAGGGAAAGAGAAGGACGAGCGGCGCCAGCCAGCCGCCGATCACCGCGCCCTTCTCCAGCCGCAGCCGCAGGCCCTTCGCCAGCAGCCAGCAGACGCCCTGCAGCAGGAGCATGAGGGCGATCAGCGTGGCGGCCAGCCTGGGGTCGATCCGGAGCATCGCGAATCCCCACGGGGGAATCATCCCAGTTTACGGAAAGCTTCGATGGGCCGTCGCGCCCTACCGGCCGGTGCATCGGTTGCCGCTTCGTGATACTTATGGTCCGGAGGCCAGCACAGAGTTCCGTATTTCAGCAACGGAGGCAAATCTTGGATCACCCGTCCATCGACATCCTGGCGCAGCTCCTGGCCGGCGATCTCCCCCACGAAGACCTGCTGACCCGGGTGGTGCCGCACCTCATGGAG
>DATBGJ010000302.1:0-3272 GCA_036558045.1 Thermoanaerobaculia bacterium | reverse complement strand
TGCTTGCGGGGCCCCAGGAACTCCTCGACCTGCGGCGGGCCGACCTCGACGCTGACCTCGTCGCCGCGCGCCACCTTCACCGCCACCTTGCGGCAGATGGCCGCCAGCTCGCGCTCCAGGTTGCGCAGGCCCGCCTCCTTGGTGTAGCCGGAGATGACGGTGCGCACCGCCTCGTCGGTGAGCTCGATCTGCTCCTCGCTGAGGCCGTTCTCGCGCGTCTGCTTGGGGATGAGGTGGAGGCGCGCGATGCGCAGCTTCTCCTCCTGCGTGTAACCGGTGAGGCGGATGACCTCCATGCGGTCGAGGAAGGCCGGCTGGATCGGCTCCAGCATGTTGGCCGTGGCGATGAACATGACGCGCGACAGGTCGTAGGGGAGGGCGAGGTAGTGGTCGACGAAGCTGAAGTTCTGCTCCGGGTCGAGCACCTCCAGCAGGGCCGAGGAGGGATCGCCGCGGAAGTCGGCGCCGATCTTGTCGATCTCGTCGAGCACGAACACCGGGTTGCTGGTGGCCGCCTGGCGGATGCCCTGCAGGATGCGGCCGGGCAGGGCGCCGACGTAGGTGCGGCGGTGGCCGCGGATCTCCGCCTCGTCGCGCACGCCGCCGAGCGAGATGCGCACGAACTTGCGGCCGAGCGAGCGCGCGATCGAGCGGCCGAGCGACGTCTTGCCGACGCCGGGGGGTCCCACGAAGCAGAGGATGGGGCCGCGGGTGTCGGGCTTGAGCTTGCGCACGGCGAGATACTCGAGGATGCGCTCCTTGATCTTCTCGAGGTCGTAGTGGTCCTCGTCGAGCACCTGCTGCGCGTGCTCCAGGTCGAGGTTGTCCTCGGAGGTCGTGTTCCACGGCATCGCCGTCAGCCAGTCGAGATAGGTGCGGATGATCTGCGTCTCGGCGCTCTCGGGATGGCTGCGCTCCAGCCGCCGGATCTGCCGTTCCAGCTCCTCGCGCGCTTCCTCGGGGATCTTCTTCTCGTCGGCCAGCTTGCGGTAGTTGGCGATCTCCTCGGCCAGCTCCTCGCCCTCGCCCAGCTCCTGCTGGATGGCCTTGAGCTGCTGGCGCAGGAAGTACTCGCGCTGGCTGCGGTCGATCTCGCCGCGCGCCTGCGAGGAGATCTCCTGCTGCATGGTGAGCACCTGGATCTCGCGCGCCAGCAGGTCGCTGACGCGGCGCAGCCGGGCGATGGGATCGATCGTCTCCAGCACCGCCTGCGCCTCGGTCAGCTTGAGGTCGAGGTTGCTCGCCGCGAGGTCGGCGAGGCGCCCCGGATCCTCCAGGTTGGCGGTGATCACCATCACCTCCGCCGAGATTCCCTTGCCGAGGGTCACGGCGCGGTCCATGCTCTCCTTGACGCTGCGCACCAGGGCTTCGATCTCCAGCGCGGCCGCTGCCGACGGCGGCTCGTCGATGCGCTCGATCTTGGCCTGCAGGTAGGGCTCGATCTGGCTGATGTGCTGCACGCGGGCGCGCGCGAGCCCCTGCACGAGGATGCGGATGCGGCCGTCGGGCAGCTTCAGCATGCGCATGATGATGGCCGCGGTGCCGATCTCGAAGAGGTCCGCCTCGCCCGGGTTGTCCGTCGCGGCGTCGCGCTGCGCCACCAGCATGATGACGCGGCTCTCCGAGAGCGCGCGGTCCACCGCCAGCACGCTCTTGTCGCGGCCGACCGAGAGCGGCAGGATGATGTAGGGAAAGACGACGGTGTCCTTGAGCGGCAGGACGGGGAGGACGTCGGGGATCTTGATCGCCTCCTCCTGCGGCTCGCCTGGCGGTTTACTCATCCGGGGTTTCCTCGCCCTCCGCGATATGCAATAGACGAGCCTCTTGGCGCTTGTCCTGGATCTTCGGCAGCTCGAGCGTCAGCAGGCCGTCGCGCAGCCGCGCCGTGCCTTTGTGGGTGTTGACCGGCGAGAGGACGTGGATCTCGCGGTTGAAGCGCCCGTGGCCGCGCTCGAGGCAATGGAACTTGATCTTCTTCACCTCGGGCAGCGCGGTGGACTTGGTGCCGGAGATGAGGATGCGCGTGCCGCGCGCCTCGATGCGCACGTCGGCGGCGGCGAAGCCCGGCAGCTCGGCGAGGATGAGGATGGCGTCCGGCGTCTCGATGACGTCGATCGCCGGCTGCCATTCGCCCAGCGGCAGGTCGTTCTCGCCGATCTGCATCGCCTCCTGGAAGAGGCGGTCGAGCTCGGCCTGGAAGCGCGAGATGACGAAGAGGGATTCGAAGCGCGCCGCCATGTCGCCTCACGCCTCCTTGGCCTTGCCCGGCTGCAGCAGCGATTTGACCACGTCCATGAAGGCGTCGAGGTCCTCGAAGCGGCGGTAGACCGAGGCGAAGCGCACGTAGGCGACCTGGTCCAGCTCGCGCAGGCGTTCCATGATGAAGGCGCCGATCTCCTGCGTCGAGATCTCGCGGTCCTCGCGCTCGTTGAGCATCGACTCGGCCTGGTCGACGATCGCCTCCAGTTGCGGCAGGGAGATGGGGCGCTTCTCGCACGCCTTGAGCAGGCCGCCGAGGAGCTTCTTGCGGCTGAACTCCTCACGGCTGCCGTCGTGCTTGACGACCATGTAGGGGATGTCCTCGATCTGCTCGTAGGAGGTGAAGCGCCGGCCGCAGGCGAGGCACTCGCGGCGGCGGCGGATGGTGGCGCCGTCACGGCTCTCGCGCGAGTCGACGACCCGGTCACGGTTCTCGGAGCAGAAGGGGCAGCGCATCAGCGGGCTCGCGGTGAGAGCCGCACCTCTAGCCCTTGGAGCTCAAGGCGATGTTGAGGTGCAGGAGGAGCTTCTCCAGGCTGGCGGCGTCCTTGATCTCGACCTGCAGGTCGCGCACGGCGTCCATCACCCGGTGCTGGTCGTCCTCCACCTGGAAGCTGACCAGGAAGCGGCGGGCGCGCTGGAAATCGCTGCGCCGCAGGGTCATCTCGATGGTGCGCGAGAGCTCGCCGCGGCCGTTGCCGGCGGCGGGAGCGGCGGGCCGCGCGGCGGCCGGTGTGGGCGCCGGCTGCTGCATGGCCTCGCGGCGCAGCTTCTCGAGCTCGGAGAGCACGTCCACGGTGCGCAGCGGGGTCTTCGCCGGCGCGGCTGCGGGCTTCGCCGGCGCCGGTGCGGGGGGCGCGGCGGCGGCGGATGGTGGCGCCGTCACGGCTCTCGCGCGAGTCGACGACCCGGTCGCGGTTCTCGGAGCAGAAGGGGCAGCGCATCAGCGGGCTCGCGGTGAGAGCCGCACCTCTAGCCCTTGGAGCTCAAGGCGATGTTGAGGTGCAGGAGGA
>DATBGJ010000301.1:0-6491 GCA_036558045.1 Thermoanaerobaculia bacterium | reverse complement strand
CCCAGCAATCTCAGCCGGCGCAGCCCGAGCAGCAGCCGCCCGCCGGCATCGATGCCGTCGACGAGCGGCTCTGGCATTACCAGACCGGCTCGGCCCGCGACGCCCTCGGCCGGTTCATCGACCAGGCGGACGCCAACGGCTACGTCGCCGCGGCTTACGGCCGCGTCCTCGAGCAGGAGAAGAAGTACGGCGACGCCGAAGGCCGGCTGCGCAAGGCGACGGAGCTGACGCCCAACGACCCCGCGGCGTTCGTCTCTCTCGGCGAGGTCTATCTCCGCCAGCGCCGGGACGGCGACGCCGACAACGCCTTCCGGAAAGCCGCGGATGTAGCGCGCTCCAAAGGCGGCGCGGAGGCCTCCTACTACCTGGGGGTCGCCCAGCAGCGGCTCAAGCAATACGACGAGGCGGTCTCGACGCTGCAGGGAGCCCGCGCGCCCGCGCCGGCCCTCATCCCCTACCAGATCGGCGTCACCCGCGCCTTCCAGGAGAACTGGCCGGCCGCCGTCGAGCAGCTCGGCCGCGCCATCGAGATGGACTCGGGGCTGGCCTACGCCTACTACTATCGCGGCCTGGCGCAGGACAAGCTGGGGCGCAAGGACCTCCTGGTCAACGACATGGAACGCTTCCTGGCCCTGGCGCCCGACGCGCCCGAAGCCGAGCGCGCGCGGGCGATCCTGCGGGCGGTCAAGCACTAAAAGGTATTGCCGAAGCCGAGATAGAGCTTGTAGCTCGGCTCTCCCGGCCGGCGGTCGAGCGGATAGGCCGCGTCGAACCGCAGCAAGCCCACCGGCGAGCGGGCCCGCAGGCCGAGCCCCAGAGATTTCGCCAGATCGAAATCCGCATCGCCCGGCCGCGCCCACACCTGGCCGGCGTCGAAGAATGCGAGGCCGGTCAGGTCCCACGGCAGAGCGAACCGCATCTCCTCGTTGATTACGAACAGCGCCTCGCCGCCCAGCGCGCGGTCGAAATCGCCGAGGATCTCCCGCGGGCCCAGGCTCTCCACCGCATAGCCGCGCACCGAGAAAGGACCGCCGGCGAAGAATCGCTCGTCGCGGATCAGCTCCTGACCGCCGAAGGGGTGAGCGAGACCCAGCCGCACGGCCTGCGCCCAGAGCCACGGCCTGCCGGCGAGAGAAACGTGCCGGAAAGCCGCCGCCTGGAGGAACAGGCGGGCGTATTTGAAGTCGCTGCCGAGGAAGGTGCCGCTCCCCGAGAGGTCGAGGCTGGTAAAGAGGCCCGACCGCGGATCGATGCGGTCGTCCCGCGTGTCGTACAGGAGCTGCGCGCCTGCGTACGGCAGCCGGATCTCCAGATCGAAGGGGAAGAACGCATCGGGCTCCATCTCGTAGAGGTGGGTGGTGCGATAGCGGGCGTACAGCCGCGCGGTGCTCGACTCGCCGAGAGGCCGGCTCGCCTGCAAGGCCGCCTCGCGCCGGTCCTCCACCAGGTTGTCTTCCGGAAAGAGGCGCCGCCGCTCCTCGGCGTAGCTCTCGAGCGAGACCCGGGTTCCGAGCACGCGGCCGGTGTCGAGGTAGAGACGGCCGCTGCGATCGTCGGACTGATAAAGGCTCCGCAGGCCGAGGGTGACGGCGCGGCCGAGGAAGTTCTCGTCCACGAAATCGAGCACCGCCGCGGTGCCGGCCGCGCTCTCCCAGCGCACTCCATAGCCCAGGCGGAAACGCGGGCGCTCGGCGAGGGAGAAGGAAACCCGGGTCTCGCCGGGGCTTTCCTTGTCGATCTCCGCGTCCACGCGGGAGAAGACACCGGTGGCGAACAGACGATTGCGCGCCTCTTCGACCTCGGCTTCGGTGAACGGCTCTCCCGCGGCGAGGCCCGCCTCCCGCCGCAGCGGTGCCTGCCGGGACCATCTCGCGCCCGTGAGCTCGACGCCGGCCAGCCGGTACAGCGGGCCGGGCACCACGCGATAGACCACGGCGGCTTCGCCCCGGCGGTTCGGCGCCGGAACGACGCTCGCGCGGACCTCGGCGTCGGCGTAGCCCCTCTCCCGGAGGTCGCGCTCCAGGAGGCGTTCTCCACCGGACACGCGATCCACCCGCAAGGGATCGCCGGCACGCAGGGGCAGCAGGCCGCGGAGCCGCTCCCTCTCCTCTCCCTCGACTCCGGCGATCTCCACCGCCGACACGGTGCGCAGCGGACCCGGCTCGACGTCGACGACCAGAGCGGCGCCCTCCGGCTCGACGGAGCGTCCGGTGATCCTCGCCTGGTCATAACCGAGACCGCGCAGGGTAGCCAGCAGCCGGGCATCGGCATCGGGAACGGCGGCGGCCAGCTCGGCGCGGGCCAGAAGGCTCGGGAAGGCGGCGGCCACGAGCCGCTCCTCCTGCGGAGGCAGTCCAGTGAAGCGCAGCTCCGCCAGGGCCTGCCGCTGGCCGGCCGCGGTCCGGATGGTGACCGTGCGCGGGCCGTCCGCATCCTCCTCATGCTCGCGGCGGACCTCGATCGCCACCTCGGGATTGACATAGCCGGCGGCGCGGAAGGCGCGCGCCGTGGCCTGCCGCATCTCCGCCAGCGCGTTCGCCTCGTAGAAGTCCGTGCGGTAGAGGCCGGTGATCCCCGGCCGCAAGCCGCGAGGCGGCCGGTCTCCCGCGAAGACGAAGGACACCTGTGGGCCGGGCTCGAGGGTCACGTTCACGTCGGCCCAGCCGGGCCGCGACTCGACGGGCTTCACGGCGACGGCGATCCTGGGATTCGGATATCCCTTGCGGCGAAGGAAGTCGGCCGCGTCCACCTCGACCGAGAAGGCGGTGCCGTCCGGCACCGGCTGCCGCTTCTGCAGTCCAATGGCGCGGCGGAGCTGCAGTTTCGAGACGCCCTTCTTCGGCTTCGTGATGACGAGCCGGCGCAGCCGCGGTCCCTTCGTCTCTGCGGGCCGGACCTCGCCGCCGCCGAAAGTGAGGGCCTGCTGCAGGCTCGCGCCTTCGTCGCCGGCGTCGTTGGTGAAGCCCGCGATCCGCAGCCCCGGCAAGCCGCGCACCTCGTGGACGTCGAGGAGATAGGCCTGGCGTTCGGCGTTGCGCAGGTCCGCCGAGAAAGCCACGGAAACGCTGCTCGAAAGGTCGCGCCCGATCGTCAGGCGGGCGCTCGGATCGTCTTCGAAGACCAGCTCCGGCCGCACCGAGAAGCCGCGCAGCCCGACGGATTCGCCGAGCCGCTGAACGAAACGCGCGCCGTAGTAACCCGTCAGGCCGGCGGCGAGCACCGCCTCGGTGCCGGGCCCCTTGCCGCTGTCGTCCTCCGGCCGCCGCGCCAGCAGGTCGAGAGAGCTGTCGCCGCAGAGCTGCGTGATCGTCGGGTCCTGGAGGGAGCTGGTGGTGGCGAGGTCGATCTGCGGATCGGTGAGCGGATCGCCGGTGAACAGCAGCGAGCCGCGGTCGATGCGCACGGTCTGGCCGTAGGCGCAGAAGAGGCCGCCGGGATCGATGTCGATGCGGCCGCGGATCACCGGCGTCTCCAGGGTGCCGCCGACCGTGAGCTTGCGCCAGGAAGCATGGAGGTCGCCGACGTTGTTCTTGATGCGCACGCCCGCGTCGGTCTCTACGTCCAAGCCGAGATCGATGCCGCTCAGCGCGCTTGCTTCCGTGCCGGGAGTCTCCGGAGGCTTGAACAGCAGGGTGAAGACCTCGCGGTCCAGATTGAGGTCCCGGTCGAGCACGCCGCGCTCGACCACGACCCGGCCGGAGAGGCGGCTGCGCTCTTCGCCGGTGGGCTGCCGCAAGGCGAGCCGGCCGGAAAGCAGGGTCTCGATTCCGTAGTCGAGCCGGTAGCGGACGCCAGCGAGCTGCGCTTCCACGTCCACGCCGGTATCCGGCGATATCCCGCCCGCGAGCGTCACGGTACCGCCGTTGACTCCCATCTGTCCCTCGCGGATCGTCCAGAGGCCCTCGCGCAGGTCCACGGCCAGCCGCGGATCGCTGACGCGGACGGCCGCCGCCGGCCAGGCGAAGGAAGCGCCGGGGCCGCTCGCCCGCACCTCCGCGCCGAGACGGTCCGGAGTGCCCGAAGCCTTGGCCGAGAAGCTCAGCGAGCCTTCGGCCACGCCGCCCTGGAGGTAGGGATTGAGGAGCGCGGCGTCGAAGGCGCCGGTGCCCTCGCCCGAGAGCCGCGTCACCGCCGCCGCGATGGGATCGGCGAACGGTTTCCACGCGCGGGCCAGCTCCGCGCTCCCCCGGATGTCCACGCCCGCTCCCTGGATCGAGCCGCCGTCGATCCGCAGGTGGACGGGCGCGAGCTCGAGCCTGCCGCCGGCCAGACGGAGCACTACGGGAGTCTCGGCGGTCACCCGTCCGTCCGGGTTTTCGACGGTCAGCCAGGAGAGCCGCACCTCGCCGCTGCTGGTCGCGGGAGCGGCGAGGTCGAGGGAAAGGTCGGCGTCGACGCCGGTCCGAATCCGCTCGGGCCGGGGCTTCAGGCTCAGCGCCGCGATCAGGGGCTCGGAGTCAAGCGCGGGAAACGAGAAAGACAGGGAGACCGGCCCCCGAGGCTGTTTCAGCGGCAGGGAATCCATCATCGAGACGAGTTGCGGGATATCGCGTAGCGCGCCCAGGGGAATCCGCGCCCGCAGGTTCCCTGGACCGGAGGTGGTGTCGATGCGCGGCGCCTCCACGCCGACGATCCCATCGCGTAATTTGGCCGTGAGATCGACGGCCGTGACGGCGTCCACCGGCTTGACGAGGCGGAGATCGAGATCGGCCTCGGCGAGCAGCGGATTGGTGACGACCCGGCCGGAGGCGTTGAAGGTGCGTCCTTCGGGCAGCTCGCCGGAGAGGGCGGAGAGGCGGACCTCGCGGCTGTCCCCCTCGGCTTCCAGATGGACGTTTCGAATCTCCGTGCCTTGCTTGGCGAGCGCGATGCGGTCCAGGTCAAGGCGGACCTGAGCGGCGAGGGACCGGAGATCCGCGGAGCCTCTCCCCGTCGCGCTCAGTTGAAGTCGATCCACTCGTGCCGTCTCGGGTCTCTCGACGCCCGAGGCGTCCAGCGAGAGGGAGCCGTCGTAGAGGAGCGGCTGGCCGCCGAGGGTACCGTCCGCCACGGCCGCGAAACGGTCCATCCGGCCGGCGCCCTCCATCTCGGCGCCTTCACCTTCCAGCGTCACCTTCCCCTGCCAATCGAACGGCTCGGCGTGGAGCGTACCGTCCGCGGCGAGCCGGACCGTCGCGATCCGCGCCGTGGAAGAGGCATTGGGGAGGGCGGCCAGGCCGGTGCCGTCGAGCGACAGCGTCCCGCGATAGGACAGCGGTTGGAGGACCAGCGTCCCGTCGGCCGATATCGTCCCGTTCTCCAGTCGTTGGAGCTGGGGCGGGTAGGACACGGCCGCCGTGACCGCCTCGATGTGAGTCCGGTATCCGCGGGGCGAGCCGGAGAGATCCGCCGTACCGGTGACCGTCCCGGCGAGGCCCGGCGCCAGCGTGGCGAGCATGAAGAGCGGCAGGGTCTCCATGCTCACCTTCGCCGAGCCGCTCCAAGTCCTAGGCTTGCCCTTTGCTTCGATGCGCACGAGGGAACCCGCTTGCGGGAGCCACGTCGCGTCCAGCACGGCGTCCGGCGCGGTGAGGAGACCTGAGAGGCGAGCGTCCGCATTCAACGAGCCTTGGAGCGGCGTTCCCGGCGGCGGGGACGGCACCAACCGTGGCCAGAGCGAGCGGACCTCCGCCAGCGCGGCGCGCACGTCCGGAATCCGGATCTCCGCGCGCACGCCCTCAGCCGTGGCGCGGGCCAACTCCGGCAGGCTCGCGGCGCGGAGCGTGCCCTGGACGAACCGCCGGCCCGGCGAGCCGGGAAGCAGCTCCGCCGACGCCGCGACAACGACGCTCCTGCCAGGATCTCCCGGAGAAAGGCGCGCCTCGGCGCGCGCCAGATGCCGGCCGCCGCGCCGCCATGCCACCTCGGCCCTGCCGTCGATACGATCCCAGCTCCCCGGCCCCAAGTCCGTCTCGGCCTTCACGTCCGCTGCCGTGCCGGCCAGAGCGAGGTCGGCGTAGAGTTTGGGATCGAGATAGGGCCGCAACGCTTCGGCAGGGATGTCCTCGCCGGTGATCTTCAGGTGGCCGGCGGTCTCCGGCAGCGCGATTTCGCCCACCGCCCGCAGCCGTCCGCGCGGCGGCAGGCCGGCGGCGAGCGCCCGCGGTTCGGCATAGAGATCGAACCGGGCGGCGGTGGGGGAGTCCTCGTCCAAACCGACGATGCCGGACGCGGCGAGACGAAGGCCGTCGCCGGTCACCTTCAGGCCGTCGATGCGGAGCGGTTTCTTCTCCTCGTAGCCGATGCGGCCCGCGAGAAGCAGCTCCTGCAGGCCGAACCCGGGCCGATCCAGGGTCGCTTTTCCTTGTTCGATGTCGAGATCCAGCCGGCCAGCGCGGTACGAGCCGCTGGCGGCGATGTCGCGGGCGCTCCAGCTCCGCACCCAGTCCGCGGCGGGCTTCGCCAGGGCGGCGCCCCGCACCTCGCCATTCCGCAGGACAATCCGCCGGATC
>DATBGJ010000300.1:0-2139 GCA_036558045.1 Thermoanaerobaculia bacterium | reverse complement strand
TCGAAGGCCGCTACGCTGAGCACGGAGGCTAGGATCGCGGGCCCCCTGCCGTAGCGGGACGACACCCAGACCACGCCCAGCAGGAAGAGCATCACCAGGTTGGCTTCCTCGAGCTGGGGATGGATCAGCGCCGAGAGACCGGTGGCGAGGGCCGTCACCAGGACGGCGGCGACATAGCCGCGGAGGTCGCCGCCCGGCCGGCCTCGCCGTTCCGGCACCGGCCAGCCCTCCTCGACGTCTCCCGAGATGACGTAGATGTCGATCCCGCCGCTGCCGCGCACCAGATCGTCGCGCACGGAGCCGAAGACGACGTCCTTCCAGCGCGAGTGGAGGGGCTTGCCGACGACGATCTTCGAAACGTTGCGGCGGCGGGCGTAGCGCAGGATCTCCTCGGCCGGCTGCTGGCCGCTGAGGGTCACGGTCTGCGCTCCCAGGCGCTCGGCCAGGCGCAAGGTCTGCCAGACGCGGTCCTTCTCTTTCTGCGGCAGCCGCAGCTCCGCCGGGGTCTCGACGTAGACGACCACCCACTCGGCGCGCAGCCGCTCGGCCAGGCGGCGGGCGGCCCGCACGAGCTGCGCGGCGTTGGGTCCGGAGCTCACCGCCACCAGCAGGCGCTCGGCGATGGGCCAGGTCTCGGCCACGCCGTGCAGCTCGCGGTAGCGCTGCATCTGCGCGTCCACCCGCTCGGCCGTCTTGCGCAGGGCCAGCTCGCGCAAGGCGATGAGATTGCCCGGCCGGAAGAAGCTCTCCCGCGCCCGCTCGGCCTGCTCGGGCACGTAGACCTTGCCTTCCTGCAGCCGCTTGAGCAGCTCCTCCGGCGGCAGGTCCACCAGCTCCACCTGGTCCGCCCGCTCGAGGATCGAGTCCGGCACGGTCTCGCGCACGGCGATGTTGGTGATCTTGCCGACGAGGTCGTTGAGGCTGTCGAGGTGTTGGACGTTGACGGTGGTGTAGACGTCGATGCCGGCGGCGAGCAGCTCCTCGACGTCCTGCCAGCGCTTGGCGTGGCGCAGGCCGGGCGCGTTGGTGTGGGCCAGCTCGTCGACGAGGAGCACCGCCGGGCTTCGCGCCTTGGCGGCGTCGAGATCGAATTCCTCGAGAGTGATGCCGCGGTGCTCGACCCGGCAGGGCGGCAAGCGCTCGAGGCCGTCGAGTAGCGCCTCGGTCTCCTTGCGGCCGTGCGTCTCGACCCAGCCCACCAGGACGTCCACGCCGCGGCCTTGCAGCTCGCGGGCCGCCTCCAGCATGGCGTAGGTCTTGCCGACGCCGGCCGTGGCGCCGAAGAAGACCTTGAGCTTGCCTCGGCGTTCTTTCTCCTCCTCGGCCTGGGCCAGGGCGAGCAGGGCGTCGGGATCAGGACGGTTGTCCATGGGGCAGCGCGTCCAGATCCAGATTCAATTCCAGCACGTTCACCCGCGGCTCGCCGAGCAAACCGAAGGTGCGTCCCTCGACGTGCTCCTCCACCAGCCGGCGCACCGCTTCCGGATCGAGGCCGCGCGCCGCCGCCACGCGCTCCACCTGGTAGAAGGCCGCGGCCGGGCTGATGTGCGGATCGAGGCCGCTCCCCGAAGCCGTCACCAGATCGACCGGCACGGGTCCTTTCCCCGGATGCGCCTTCTGGATCCGCTCGACGTCCGCCTTGACACGGTCGAGCAGCGCCGGGTTGGTCGGGCCCAGGTTCGAGCCCGTCGAGGCGCCGGCGTTGTACGGGGCCGGCCCCGTGGCCGAAGGCCGGCTCCAGAAGTACGTCGGGCCGGCGAACGGCTGGCCGATCAGCTCGGAGCCCACGGCCTTGCCGTTCCGTTCGATCAGGCTGCCGTCCGCCTGGTGCGGAAAGACCACCTGCGCGATGCCGGTCACCAGCAGAGGATAGAGCAGACCCGTAACCAGGGTCAGCACGATAAATATGAGTAGCGCAGTCACGAGTTGTCTCATGATGTCGTCCTTTTCGTCCTGGTTATCCTTGCTGTTCCTTTCAAACCAGCCCCAAACCCTGGAGAAGCAGATCGATCGCCTTGATGCCGATGAAGGGAGCGATCACGCCTCCTACCCCGTAGATCAGGATGTTGTCGCGGAGCAGGCGCGAGGCCGAATGCCGGCGGAACTTGACGCCACGCAGCGCCAGCGGGATGAGCGCGA
>DATBGJ010000299.1:0-4143 GCA_036558045.1 Thermoanaerobaculia bacterium | reverse complement strand
CTTTTTACCTGCCCGGCGATCCCACGCCCAATCCGCGCCTGGTGGTCGGCCGCGGCGAGGAGGTCCGCTTCGTCCTGCGCAACGAGGACCGCGGCATACCGCACGACCTGGAGGTGCCGGAAGCGGGCGGCGACCGCAAGGCCACCCGCGAGGTGCGCGGGGCCGGCGACACGGCGAGCCTCGCCTTCCGCGTTCCCGAGACCCCCGGCGATTACGAGTACGTCTGCACGCTGCATTCGCGGATGATGCGCGGGGTGCTGGAGGTGCGGTGAGAGGAGGGAATAAAAAAGAAGGCACCAGCGGAATCGGAACCCCGATTACGGCGGCGGCGGACCCTCCTGGTTCCCGCTGTGGTCCGCCGCGCTCGATCTGCCTTCTTCCTTGCCGCCGAAGATCCGCTTCAGCCAGCGCCGGAAGGGGTGCCGCTTCTCGGGAGTCTCCGTCGCCGCCGCTTCCTCCGTGCCGACCTGGACCGCGGGCTCGGCGCCGTACTCCGGCTGCTGCCCATTGATCTCGGCGAACTGGGCGTCCACCCAGCTCTGGTGGCGGTTGCAGAGCTGCGTCGGCACCTGGCCCTGGCGGAAGACTTCGGTGATGACGTGCGGGCAGTACTCAGTGGCGAGAAGGCCGGTCTCGGGATCGATCACCGCCGTGGCGATGCCTGGCGGCTGCGCGAAGGTGGAGTAGCCGCCCGGCGGCGCCACCCGCGCCATGAAACGGATCCAGATCGGCAGCGCGGCTCGGGCCCCGGAGAGGCGGGTGCGGGAGTTGTCGTCGTAGCCCACCCAGACGACGGTGGTGCGCTCGGGCGCGAAGCCGGCGAACCAACTGTCCCGCTGCTTGTTGGTGGTGCCGGTCTTGCCCGCGAGGTCGCCGGAGATGCCGGCGGCCGCCCCGGCGGCGGTGCCGCGCTGGAAGACGCCTTCGAGCAGCGACGTCACCAGGTAGGCCGTCTGCGGCGAGAGCACGCGGACCGCCTTGGGCAGCGGCGCGCCCTGCACGGCCTTGCCGTAGCGGTCGACCACGGCGATGACTTCATGCACCGGCGGACGGGCGCCGCCGTTGGCGAGCGTGGCGTAGACGGTCGCCAGCTCCAGCGGCGTGATCGCCGCCGCGCCGAGCGCCATCGACGGGTACGGCGGCATCGGCGTCATGATCCCCATGTCATTGCCGAGCTTGACGATCCTCCGGATGCCGACCTGCAGGGCGAGCCGGGTGGTCGCCGGGTTGTAGCTCTTCTCCAGCGCCGTGCGCACGGAGACCCAGCCGTGATAGCTGCCGTCGTCGTTCTTCGGGCTCCAATCCCTCGAGCCGGCGAGCGCCAGGGTCAGCGGCTCGTCCTCCAGGAACGAGGTGGGCGAGGCGACGCCGGTCTCGAAGGCGGCGGCGTAGACGATGGGCTTGAAGGCGCTCCCCGCCTGCCGCTGGGCGCGGCCGGCGCGGTCGAACTGGCTGGAGTCGTACTGCCGGCCGCCGATGTAGGTCAGGATGCCGCCGGTCTCCGGATCGACCGACACCAGGGCGGCCTGAATGGGCGCGTCGCCCCGATGCCGGTATCCCTTCTCGATCTTCCCGAGCCCCCATTCGACCGCCTCCTGGGCCGCCTTCTGGCTCGACCAGTCGAGGGTGGAGAAGAGCACGTAGCCGCCGTCCGCGAGGTCCTCGACGCCGAAGCGGCGGGAGGCCTCCAGGGCCGCCGAGTCGGCGAAGTACGGCGCCCGCCGGCGCACGACCGGCTCGGGAGCGAGCACCAGCGGCGCGGCGAGCGCCGCGTCGACCCGCTCCCGCGGCACGAGCCGCAGCTCGGCCATGCGCCCGAGCACCCAGTCGCGGCGCTCCTTGGCCCGTTCCGGATGCGCGAGCGGCGAGTAGGTGGCCGGCGAGCGGATGATCCCCGCCAGCGTCGCCGCCTCGCCGAGGTCCACCTGGCTCGCGTCCTTGCCGAAGTAGGCCCGCGACGCCGCTCCCATGCCGAGCAGCGAGACGCCGCCGCTGCCGCCGAGGTAGATCTCGTTGAGGTATGCCTCCAGGATCTGCCGCTTGTCGTAGCGCGCCTCCAGGAGCACGGCGAGGATGAGCTCCTGGCTCTTGCGCGCCAGCGTCCGCTCGTGGGTGAGATAGAGGTTCTTGACGAGCTGCTGCGTCAGCGTGCTGCCGCCCTGGCGCACCTCGCCGCCGCGCAGGTTGACCCAGAAGGCGCGCAGGATGCCGGAGAGCGAGAAGCCGGCGTGGTGGTAGAAGGCGTCGTCCTCGGCGGCGACCACCGCGGCGATCAGGTCCGGCGACACCTCGCGCAGCGTCACCGGCCGGCGCTCCTGGAAGTCCGGTCCGTAGTAGGAGGCGAGGAGCGGCGGGTCCAGGATCACCGACTCCACCGGCTCGCCGTCGCGGCGCAAGGCGGCGACGCGGGTTCCTCGATAATCGATCTCCACGAGCCCGCCGCCCCGGCTGCCGTCGGGCAGCGGGAAATTCCGCAGATGAATGGCGACCGCCTTCTTCGTCCGGTGATATCGGCCGGCCGGCAGCTCCGCCGAGGTGCCGTCTTCGCGGTAGCCCTCGCCGCTCAGATTGGCGATCAGCAGCTCCGGCGGATAATTCCGGCCCTCGGTGAGCCGCGTCGCGCGCCCATAGAGCCGCGACGGCTGGCGGAAGGTGATCTCGTCGAACTGGCCCGCCAGGCGCCAGAACGGCCGGATGACGAAGATCCCCACCACCACGAGGACGACCGCGACGGCCGCGAGGATGATGCGCAGGCGGCGGCGAGACCGCGGCGGAGCGGGAACGGGCTTGATGCTGCGTACGACGGGCATTTTGTGATTCGGCTCTCCAGGGGAGGTCCGATTCAAGAGAACGCTTTTCCTCGCTGGATGCTTCCCGCTTGGAGATTAGCAGGTTTCCGGCTTCAGAGAGTCAGGTCTCCCAGCCAGCGGATATCGAAGCTGCTACCGGCGAGCTTGCGGAGGAGCTTTCGATCCGCGGTGATAAGAGGAAACCTAAGATCATGCGCCAGCACGACGTAGGAAGCGTCATAGACGGTGATGTCGTAATCAACCGCTAAGTCGAGAGCACTGGGGAGGAGGTCGTTGCCAGAGACCAGATTGAGAGGGAGAGAGATCAGATTCCTCAAGCTCCTCCGAGCGTAGTCGACCAGTAGCCCATGGCGCCGGATGTATTTCCAGAAGATGTTGCCACACTCCCGGTAGAACAGATCTGAGACGAAGAGAGACACCTCACCCTCGTCCAAGCTCTGGAATAAGCGCTTGGCGGCCTCGGTCAGATCCTCAGGGACGTAGAATTTGATGCCGGCGCTAGCGTCGATCACCCAATTCAACGCTCGCGGTCCTCACGCAGGAGAACCGTACTGTCTGGGAGCTGGAGATCTTTGGGGAAGGACGCTCGAATACGCTCGGCCTCCGCCAGTACCTCCTTCACGGGCGGCAAAGGATGTCTTCTACGGTACTCCTCCGCCTCCTCGAGCAGGCGCCGTCTCAGCTCCTCTCCGGACTCGTCTTTCCTCAAGATAGCCATTTCCATCGCCCTCCTCTCTGCGAAAGACTAACTCCACTCCCAAGAGGTTTCCACCAGCTCCTCGGGAGTGCAGTTCAGGGCCTCCCGCCGCGGCAGATCTGCGAGCCGGAGCCCTCCCGTCGACGCGCTCCTCAGCGTCTGCGATTCCTCGTCCCGCACCCGGAGAAGGTCGTTCTTCAATTCCGTGGCTGTCATTGGTTTCCGCATCGCCCAGCCCTCCCATCACGCAAGTTTTTCATTGTAGAGGGTACGTATCTGAAGGGCAAGGCTCTGGAGACTACGGACAGCGACAAGACCAGAATCCCCGCCCCCTGCTATCATTACCGGCCCTATGATCGCCGTCTCCGACCTCGGTAAATCCTTCGGCCCCCAGACTTTGTTCGAGGGGGTCTCGATCCAGTTCAACCCCGGCAACCGCTATGGCCTCGTGGGGGCCAACGGCTCGGGGAAATCGACGTTCCTCAAGGTGCTCGCCGGCGAGGAGCTGCCCAGCGAAGGCACTCTCTCCATGCCCAAGCGGCTCAAGCTCGGCGTGCTGAAGCAGGACCACTTCCGCTACGAGCACATGCCCATCCTCGAAGTGGCCATGATGGGCAACCACGACGTCTGGGAGGC
>DATBGJ010000298.1:0-2027 GCA_036558045.1 Thermoanaerobaculia bacterium | reverse complement strand
GCCGCGGCGATGCCGCCGCTGCCGACGAGCGTCAGCTCCTCGCGCACGCCCGCGGCGACGAGCCGCTGGTGCGCCGCGAGCAGGAGATCCTTCACGAAACGATTCCCCACCCGTCCGTGATAGTCCGCGACCAGGTGGAAGGCGCGGCCCCCCTCGCGCACCAGTGGCAGCAGGTCCGTGTCCATGGCTACCCGCGCCACGACGACCGCGCCGGGGAAGCGCTCGGCCAGCTCGGCGTAGCGCTGCCGGTCCCAGCCGGCGAGCTCGATCAGCCGCGGAGCCTCGAGAAGGCGCGAAAGATCTGACAGGTTCTCCGAGGTGACCAGGGGCGCGACGTGAGGACCGGCGAGACCCATTGACGCCATGTCTCCGGCCGGCAGGATCGCCAGGGTGCCAAGGGCGCGCGCCGCGCCGGCGAGGACGCGGCTGAGCGCCGGCGTGCGCAGGGACGCCGGCGGCAGATCGAAGAGGAACGGGATCGGCAGCGAGAGCACCTGCGGCAGCGGCTCGAGCGGCTCGCCGCGCGCGCCGAAGCGCAGATACGAGGGCCGGCCTCCCAGATCCACCGAGGTGGAGATGAACTCGCGGCCGTGGATGCCGTCGCGGGTGGGGCGCACGATCTCGGACATGTCCGTCCACATGCCGTCCCAGCCCTCGCCGCCGAAGCGGCCGCGGAAGCCGGCGCCGCGCACCGGCACCGCGCCGCTGCGGGATTCCGAGAGGATCGTGTCCACCAGGTCCGGCGTGAGGAAGGAGTCGCCCAGCTTCCGGCGCGCCGGGTTGGGGAGGATCTGCACCATCTCCGGATACTGCGTCGTGCAGCGGAGACAGCCGACGCACAGCTCGTGCTTGGGCGCCAAGCCCCCCACGATGCGGCCGAAGACGCCGTAGACGCACGGCCGGCTGAGCGCTACCTTGGGATGGCCGCGGTACTCGAAGAACAGCTCGTGCAGCACCATGCCCACGAGCTTGTGCTTCTTGACCTGGACGCGGAACCGGCTGGGATGAGAAGCGACGTCCGGCGCTTCCCGGGTCTCGATATGGTATCGGGAGTCCACTTCGTTATCGGGCTTCCACTGGCACGCCTATTCTAACCCGGAAGAGCCGCGCGGTATCATCTCCGCAGCGCGGCAAACTGCCATCCTGGGGCGCTGCCGCGCGATGGCATCCGGGAGGAAGGACTGAGCATGGCGACGGCCCCGAAGAAGCGGACGGCCAAGCCCTACACCAAGGGCAAGGGGCGAAAGGTCAAGCCGATCGAGTCAGTGCGCCGCGCGCTGGAGCGGATGAAGCCGCGGCTCGCGCCGGCGCTGCCGCCGCATCTGACGCCGGACCGCCTCATCCATGCCGTGCTCACGGTCCTGCAGACCACCCCGGCGCTCCTGGAGTGCGACCGGGAGAGCCTCTATGGGGCCGTCATGACCTGCGCGCAGCTCGGGCTCGCACCGGACGCCGTGCTCGGCCAGGCGTACCTCGTCTCCTCGCGCGGCAAGGTCCAGCTCGTGCCGGGCTACCGCGGGCTCATCGCGCTGGCCCGCAACAGCGGCGAGATCACTTCCATCAACGCCCAGGCCGTCCATCGCAACGACCGCTTCGATTTCGCCTACGGCCTCGCCGAGCGGCTGGAGCACGTGCCCGCCGAAGGCGACCGCGGCGAGATCACTCACTTCTACGCCTACGCCAGGTTCAAGGACGGAGGCCACCACTTCGACGTGCTCTCCCGCGCCGAGGTGGACGCCGTGCTCGACCGCGCCGGCAAGGTCGAAGACACCTCCTACGAGGAGATGGGAAAGAAGACCGCCATTCGGCACCTCGCCGCATTCTTGCCCCTCGCCGTACAGAAAGCGGCGGCTATCGCGGATCTCTGTGAGTCGGGCAAGCACGCCGCGCTGAACGACTTGGGAGTGATCGTGGTGGATTCTCCCGAGATCGAGCCCGTCCCTGTCGCCGAGCCGATCGCATGGCCATCGAAAGGCGTCGAGCTCACCGAAGCCGAGCTCGAAGGGCTCTTCCCTCCCGCCCACATT
>DATBGJ010000297.1:0-7264 GCA_036558045.1 Thermoanaerobaculia bacterium | reverse complement strand
AGAACGAGCCGATGTGGAAGATTTCCCGGATCATGGCGGGGGCCGCGCGGCCCGGCGCGCAATGGTAGCACGGGCGATCAGATACACTAGCTGTCTACCATGCCAACCGAAGACCGCGTCACCTACGAAGCTTCCCTGGGCGCACCCGAGGCCGGCAGGCCGGCGCGGCTGTACGTCTGGGTGCGGCGGTACCAGGGCGACGAGGAGCTGACGGGACGTTACGAGATCTTCGAAGACCTGGCGCGGCTCGACGCGTTCATCGCCCGCGCCGCGGCCGCCGGCGAGGATACCGCCGGGCTCCGCGAGGCCCGTGAGAGCTTCGCCGCGAGCCTGGCCCGGGAGACCTGAGATCTCCGCCTCATGATCACCGAGGCAACCCGGGATGGCTACGCGGCGCTGACGGAGCTGATCCAACGTCAGGGCAAGGGCCGCTGGCTCGTGCTCACCCACGACAATCCCGATCCCGACGCGCTCGCCTCCGCGCAGTTGCTGACGCGGCTGCTGCGGCAGGCCTTTCATCAGAAGGTCACCGCGGCGTACGGCGGCATCATCGGCCGCGCCGAGAACCGCGAGATGGTGCGCGCGCTGCGGCTGCCCTTCAGCCACATCCGCTACCTCAATCTGAAGAACTACCAGCACTTCGCGCTGGTGGACACCCAGCCGCGCAGCGGCAACAACCAACTGCCGCCGCACGTCGTGCCGGACATCGTGATCGACCATCACCCCGTGCGGGCCAACACCCAGGCCGGGCCCTTTTACGACGTCCGGCCGAAGTACGGCGCCACCGCCACCATCCTCGCCGAGTACCTGCTCGCCGCCGAAGTCCAGCCCACGCACGCGCTGGCGACGGCGCTCATCTATGCCATCCGCTCCGAGACCCAGGACTTCGCCCGCGAGCACGCCGGGCCCGACAAGGCGATCCACGACCTCTTCTTTCCACGGGCGAACCACCGCCTGCTAGCCCGCATCCAGAGCCCGCGCCTCCCCTTCGCCTACTTCAGCAACCTGCACGACGCGCTGGAGAACCTGGAGACCGTCGATTCCCTCATCCTCAGCCATCTCGGTCCCATCGAGCAGCCGGACATCGTGCCCGAGATCGCGGACCTGCTGCTGCGCATGGAAGGCAAGACCTGGTCCCTCGCCACGGGCTACTACCAGGATCGGATGTACCTCTCGATCCGCACGACCAACACCCGCGCCGATGCCGGCGGCTTGATGCGGCGCGTCATCGGCCGCCGGGGCAAGGGCGGCGGCCACGGCATGCTCGCCGGCGGCTGGATCGACGCCAGCAAGATCACCGGTCCCGCCGAGCGCCGGGAGATGCAGAAGCGGCTGGGGATCCGGCTGGCGAAAGAGCTGAAGAAGAACCCGGAGAAGATCGGCCGCATCGAGCTGCGGCCGCGGACCAAGGAGGAAGAGGCGGCGGAGCAACCAGAGATCGCGAAGAAGACGTCCTGATCAGCGCCGGCCGCAGACGATCCGCTCCAGGGCTCGCCGGTCGGTCCGCACCTTCGCGACCGGCTGGCCGTCGCGCAGTAGGACCGGAACGACGTCGGTGAAGCGCGCTCGCAGATCAGGCTCGGCGTCGACGTCGCGAGGCGACCAGGTCAGGCCGAACGTGGGCAGAACTTCATCGAGGAGCGTCGCCATCTCATCGCAGAGATGACAGCTTTCGCGGGTGACCAGCTCGTACGTGCTCACTCCCACTCGATCGTCGCCGGGGGTTTGCTCGTCACGTCGTAGACCACCCAGTTGACCCCCTTGACCTCATTGACGATCCGGTTGGCCACGCGGCCGAGGAGATCGTACGGCAGGGGGCTCCAGTCGGCGGTCATGAAGTCGGGGGTCTCGACGGCGCGCAGGGCGACGACGCTCTCGTAGGTCCGGTAATCGCCCATCACGCCGACGCTCTTCACCGGCAGGAGCACGGCGAAGGCCTGGCTCACCTTGTCGTACCAGCCGGTCTCGCGCAGCTCGTGGAGGAAGATGGCGTCGGCTTCCTGGAGCAGCGCCACGCGCTCGGGCGTCACCTCGCCGAGGATGCGCACGGCGAGGCCCGGGCCGGGGAACGGATGGCGGGTGAGGATCTGCTCGGGGAGCCCCAGCTCGCGGCCGAGCTGGCGCACCTCGTCCTTGAACAGGAAGCGCAGCGGCTCGATCAGCTCGAAGCCCAGCTCCGCCGGCAGCCCGCCGACGTTGTGGTGGGTCTTGATGACCGCCGAGGGACCCTTGACCGAAACGGATTCGATCACGTCCGGATAGAGAGTTCCCTGGGCGAGCCAGTGCGCACCATCAATCGCATTCGCCTCGTCCTTGAAGACGTCGATGAACAGGCGGCCGATCGTCCGCCGCTTCTGCTCCGGATCCTCGACGCCGGCGAGCTCGGCGAGGAACCTCTGGCCGGCGTCCACCGCGCGCACGGGAATGCCGAGCCCGTCGCGCAGGCTGTGGACGACCTGCGACGCCTCGTCCTTGCGCAGCACGCCGGTGTCGACGAAGATCGCCGTCGAGCGCTCCCCCACCGCCCGCTGCAGCAGCGCCGCCACCACCGACGAGTCGACGCCGCCCGAGAGCGCGCAGATGACGCGCCTCTCGCCGACCCGCTCGCGGATCGCCGCCGTGGCCTCCTCCAGGTAGGAGGCCATCCGCCAGTCGCCGCGCGCGCCGCAGACGCCGAACAGGAAATTGCGCAGGATCTCGCCTCCCGAGACCGTGTGTGCCACCTCGGGGTGGAACTGGATGCCGTAGAGCCGGCGCTCCGGAGCTTCAAAGGCGACCACGCCTGCATTGCCGGTGCTCGCCGTGGCCCGGAAGCCCGGCGGCAGGTGGCGCAGGCGGTCGCCGTGGCTCATCCACACGGTCTCGTTGGCGGCGAGCCCCTCGAAGAGCTTGCCCGGCTCGTCGATCGAGATCTCGGCGCGGCCGTACTCGCGGCGGCTCGAGCCCTCGACGCCGCCTCCCAGCTCGTGCGCCATCACCTGCATGCCGTAGCAGATGCCCAGCACCGGCACGTCCAGCCGGAACAGCGCGGCCTCGGCGCTGGGAGCCCCTTTTTCATAGACGCTCTGCGGACCGCCGGAGAGGATGAGCCCGATGGGCTGCCGCCGGCGGATCTCCTCGACGTCCAGGTCGAAGGAATGGACCTCGCAATAGACCCGGTTCTCGCGCACCCGGCGGGCGATGAGCTGCGTGAACTGGCTGCCGAAGTCGAGGATGAGGACGGTCTGGTGAGTCATTTGATCCTCATAGCGCGGTCTCCGCTTTCAATTCCCGCGTCATCAGCTCCTCCACGGCCCGGCGCGGGTCCTTGCCGTGGTAGAGGACGGCCACCATCTGCTCGGTGATCGGCATCTCGACTCCTTTGTGCGCCGCGAGGCGGGAGACGGCGATCGAGTTGCGCACGCCCTCGGCCACCAGGTGGGTCTCGCCGGTGATCTCCGCGACGCTCCTGCCGGCCGCGAGATCGATGCCGATGCGGCGGTTGCGCGACAGGCCGCCGGTGCAGGTGAGCACCAGATCGCCCAGTCCCGCGAGGCCGGCGAAGGTGCGCGGCTGGCCGCCGTAGGCGATGCCGAGCCGGGTGATCTCGTGCAGGCCGCGGGTGATCAGCGCGGCCAGGGTGTTGTGCCCGAGGCCGATGCCGGAGAGCGTGCCGGCGGCGATGGCGATGACGTTCTTGGCGGCCGAGCCCAGCTCGACGCCCACCACGTCCGGCGAGGAGTAGAGCCGCAGATACGGCGTGGCCAAACACTCGCGGGCCTCCGTCGCGAACCCCGCGTCCTCCGAGGCGATCACCGCCGCGCTGGGGACGTTGCGGGCGAGCTCGGCGGCGAAGGTGGGCCCGGAGAGCACGGCGAAGCGCACCTCCCGGTCCGCGGCCATGCCTTCCTCGAAGGCGACCTGGCTCATGCGCGCCAGGGTCTCGGTCTCGATCCCCTTCGTCACCGAGACCAGCGGCAGCGGATGGCCGTCGCGATGGTGCCGCAGGAACTGCCGCAGCACCTCGCGGAAACCGTGCGAGGGAGCGGCGACGAGCAGGAAATCGCAGTCGGCGAGCTCGGCGATCTCCGCGGTCGGCGCGAGCCCGTCGGGAAAGTGGACGTCCGGAAGGTATTTGGGATTGGCCCGCTCCTGCCGCATCTGTTGCGCCAGCTCGGCGCTGCGTCCCCAGAGCCGCACCCGGTGACCCGCGCCGGCGAGATGGACGGCGAGCGCGGTACCGAACGAGCCCGCGCCCAGGACGCCGATGCGCCGCGGCTCGCCGTTCATCCTTCGGCCTCCTCCGCCGACACGCCGCGGCGCTCCCCCAGGCGGGGCTCCGTGCCCTGGCGCAAGCGCCGGAGGTTCCTGGCGTGACCGGCGATGACGATCAGCGCGATGGCCGCCGTCGGCACCACCAGCCATGTGTCGCCGCCCTTCACCCAGCCGAGCCTCTGGCACAGGACCACCAGGAGCGGCATCAGCGCCGCGGTGACGATGGAGCCGAGCGAGACGTAGCGCTTCCAGGTCACCATCACGACGAAGACGACGAGGCCAAGAGCCATGGCCGCCGGCGCGAGGGTCCCCAGCGCGCCCGCCGAGGTGGCGACGCCCTTGCCGCCGCGGAAACCGAAGAAGACCGGAAAGACGTGGCCGATGACCACCGCCACCGCCGCGCCGCCGACCACGGACGGCGGCGCGTCGAGCGCCCGCGGCACGGCCACCGCCGTCACGCCCTTGGCGACGTCGAGCGCCAGCACGATCGCGCCCGCCTTCCTGCCCGCGGCGCGCAGGACGTTGGTGGCCCCGGCGTTGCCGCTGCCCACGGTGCGCACGTCCAACCCTTGCAGCAGCCGGACGATGAGGACGCTGAAGGACACCGAGCCGAGCAGGTACGCGCCGGCGACGACCGCGGCGGCGAAGCCGGGGCTCATCCGGCCTCCTCCCCGGCCATCGGAAAGGTCTCGACGGCCCGGTAACGAGCGCCCTTCGGCGACAGCTTGCTCTCGAAGAGCACGCCGTGATCCGCGGTGAACGGCGGCCCGATCGGTCCGGTGAGCGCGGTCGTCAGCTTGTCGATGGCATCCCGCCGCCAGGGATCCGGACAGCGGGCAAGGGTGACGTGCGGATGATAGGCGCGCTTCTCGGGCTCGAACCCCAGCGTCTCCACCGCCGCCCGGGTGACGTCCTCCTGCAGCGCCAGCAGCTCATCCGGGGCCTCGATTCCCACCCAGGCCACGCGCGCCGGGCGTCCGGGCGGAAAGGTGCCGCCGCCTTCCAGCCGCAGGTCGAGCGGCGGGCAGCGGGCGAAGGCCTCGCGCAGCTTCGCGGCCAGCGCGGGCACGGCGGACTCGGCCGTCTCGCCGAGGAACAGCAGCGTCAGATGGACGTTCTCCAGATCGACCCAGCGGGCGCGCGGCAGCCGGTCGCGGAGGCCGTCGAGCCGGCGGCGCAAGTCGCGCCGCGGCGTCTCGGGGACCTCCAGGGCGACGAACAGCCTCACGCGGCCTCCGTCTTGCCGAGCAGCCGCCGGCGCAGCATCTCCAGCGCGAGCTGGGCCGAGAAGCGGCGCACGCGCTCCCGGTCTCCCGGCAGTCGCAGCTTGCGATGATGGACCTCGCCCTCTTCGGGTCCTGCCACGGCGATGTGCACCGTGCCGACCGGCTTCTCCGCACTGCCGCCGCCCGGTCCGGCGACGCCCGTGATGCCGACCCCGTAGTCGCTGCCCAGGGCGCGGCGGACGCCTGCGGCCATGGCGCGCGCCACCGGCTCGGAGACCGCGCCGTGCTCGGCGAGCAGCTCCGGCGGCACGCCGACCAGCCGGACCTTCAGCTCGTCGCTGTAGGTGACCGCGGCGCCGAGGAAGTAGTCGCTGCTGCCGGGCACGCTGGTGATGCGCTGCGAGAACAGGCCGCCCGTGCACGACTCGGCGGCGGCGAGGGTGGCGCGCGCGGAGCGCAGCAGCTCCCCCACCACGCTCTCCAGGGTGTCCTCCTCGCGAGTGGCGAAGACGGCATCGCCCGCCAGCTCCGCGAGGCGCGCCGTCATGGCCTGCAGGCGAGCCCGCCGAGTGGTCTCATCCCCACCGACCGTGGCTTGCAGGCGGATCTCGCCGGGATTGGCGAGGATGGTGATCGCCTCGCGCCCGAACTCCTCGTAGGCCGGCGCGATGCGCTCCTCGACCACGGACTCGGGAAGACCGGCGATCTTGAGCACCGCCGTCTCGCGGGCGACGCCGCCCGAGCGCCCGGCGAGCCACGGCTCCAGCGCGTCGGCCGCCATGCCGTCCAGCTCCGCCGGCACGCCGGGGAAGAGGAACAGGATGCAGCCGTCGCTCTCCAGGCGCATACCGGGCGCCGTGCCGCGAGGGTTGGGGATCACCTCCGCGCCTTCGACGATCCACGCCTGGCGGCGGTTCACCTCGGGCATGCGCCAGCCGAGCGACTGGAACCGGCGCTCGATCGTCGCGAGGACCTCCTCGTCGAGGAAGAGACGCCGGCCGAGGGCGGCCGCCACGGCTTCGCGGGTCACGTCGTCCGCCGTCGGACCGAGCCCGCCGCCGATCAGGATCAGATCCACCCGCGGCAGCAGGAAGCGCAGCTCGGAGGCGATCTCCTCCTCCGCATCGCCGATCGCCGCCTTGCGCCGCAGCTCCACGCCGTAGCGGTCGAGCAGGGCCGTCAGCCGCAGGGAATTGGTGTCCAGGCGGTCGGTGCCTAGCAGCTCCGAGCCCACGGCGACGATGGCGGCCTTCATGGCCGGGGATGATATCGCGAGCCCTCGTTTCTACTGCGGTGCGATGTAGGTCACGTTCAGATCGAACCCGTCGAAGCGCTCGGGCGGGACCCCGAAGGTGATGCCGAGCGCCTCCTGTGGAATCGCCTGGAAGCCCTGCGAGATGCCGATGTCGTTGGGGCTGCTGTTGTTGAAGATGACGAGCATCTGCAGGGTCTCGCTGCCGGCGTTCTGGATGTAGTGGAACCAGCCCTGAGGAAGGATGGCGATCGCGCCGGCCGCCACGTCGAACCGCTGCCACTCGCCGTCCGGAAATCCCAGACCGATGCGGGCGGTGCCGGCGAGGACGTAATCCATCTCGGCGGCGTCCGGGTGCCAGTGCGGAATGCGCACCGCGCCCGGCTGCAGAGTCAGATAATAGACGGCAAGCCCGTTGCCCTGAAGCCCCGGAAACGTGCTCTGGTTGGCCTCCTGAATCGTTCCGCCCTTGACGTTGACCTGCAGCGGAGCGTCCTTGAGGTTGAACTTGAATTGCGAGACGCCTCCTCCA